>CAYZUW010000142.1:0-9835 GCA_964481325.1 uncultured Saprospiraceae bacterium | reverse complement strand
ATTATGGACAGGCGACTGGCAGACTATCGCGAGGCAGAAGCAAAAGCGGAGATGCCGATGATGTTTATCACGCCTTCGATTGTCAATGATGGCCGTCGTATGGTTATATCACCACATCCCGTTCGGTATATGATGGTCTCTCCGATTGGAGTGACAAGAGATGAAAGCGTAGAAATCGATGCAGTAGATTTTGGTTCATTGTTCAAAGATCAAAACGCAGAAAATATGAGTTTTACAACTGCTCTTCGGATGAATGCGACTTACCCTTTCATCTTGCCCAATGTCCACCTTCCCAGTAGCCCAGTGATAGAGGTGATGGATTCTGGTTTTAGAGACAACTTTGGTGTAAAGTCTGCCGTGCGATTTATGCACGTTTTTGGAGATTGGATAAAGGAGAATACCTCGGGTGTTGTTCTGGTTATGATTCAGGGTCGTGATAGTAGTGAAGATATCAATGAGGATGAATCAAAAGGCATCATTAGCAATCTCATGGATCCGCTTGGGATAGCTACCAAAATGATGCGCCTTCAAGAATTTGATCACGATACCAGCCTTGGTTTTATATATGGTCTTCTCGGCGAAGAAATGTTTGACGTGATTCGCTTCAAGTATCGGCCATCTGAGAAGAACGAAGAAGCGTCCATGACTTTTCACTTGACAGAAAATGAGAAGCGCGATATCATGCAAGCGATGCAGGCTGACAGCAACCAAGAAAGCCTGGAAAGACTTAAGGCACATTTTCCAAAAAAATGATTTTTAGGGCGTGTCTACGACCGGGCTCTACGCTTGTACTTGATATCCTCTCATACACTAGACTATAATTGTGCTTTGTCTCCGCTCGTACCCCTCGGAGCCTGCTTCACTTCTTATACCATTTGAGTTTTAAGATGCCGCAAAAGTTTTCGAGGAGAATTTTTTGAGATCAAGGCGAAAAACGCAGGGATAGCCTTAGCTATCACTAGTATTTTTAACGAAGAGATCAGAAAATTATACCGAAAAATATGCGGCATTCTAAAGCTTAAATGGTATTAATCTAGTAGCATTCGATGACACCTCGTATCGCTGCGATCCCTCACGCATTTTCGTACGACTTCATAACTGCACTTTATTTGACTATATTTACAATAAAAAATAGACAGTAATTATGAGTGCAGATACATTTGAGGTAGTTGGTGGGAATCGATTAAAAGGAAATTTACAACCCCAAGGGGCGAAGAATGAAGCCTTACAAATCTTATGTGCTACTTTATTGACTGACCAGGATGTCACCATAGAAAACATTCCCAATATCCTGGATATTCGACGACTAATTAATCTGCTAAAAGGGCTTGGCGTAAAAGTGGAAAAACTGTCAGAAAACAATTATCGTTTTAACGCAGCCAATATTGATTTAGATTTCTTCAAGTCTGATGATTACCAAAATGAGGCTAAACACATAAGAGGCTCAGTGATGTTGATTGCGCCTTTATTGGCGAGATTTGGTAGAGCCTATTTACCTAAGCCAGGAGGGGATAAGATAGGTAGACGTAGACTAGATACCCACTTCAATGGTTTAAAGAAATTGGGTGGAGAATTTCATTTCGACGAAGAAGAGAATACTTTTTCCATCCAATGTAAAAAACTCAAAGGAGCCTATATCTTGTTGGAAGAAGCCTCAGTAACAGGTACGGCGAACATCGTTATGGCTGCCGCTTTATCCTCTGGTACGACTCAGATATACAATGCAGCTTGCGAACCTTATTTGCAGCAACTGTGCAAGATGCTTACAGGCATGGGTGCAAAAATCAGCGGTATTGGTTCTAATCTTTTAGTGATAGATGGAGTATCTTCACTTGGAGGAGTATTACATCGCATACTTCCAGACATGATTGAGATTGGAAGTTTCATAGGCTTGGCTGCGATGACTCAATCAGAAATTACAATTAAGAATTGTGCCATAAAAGAACTAGGAAATATACTACCCGTCTTTCGTAAGATGGGATTGGATTTGGAAATTCAGGGGGACGATATACATATACCTGCGCAAGAAGAATATGAAATAGGCACTTTTATAGATGGTTCAATATTGACGGTGTATGATGCACCATGGCCTGGGTTTACACCAGATTTGATGAGTATCGTTTTAGTGATGGCGACCCAAGCAAAGGGTTCTGTATTGATACATCAAAAAATGTTTGAGTCTCGGTTGTTTTTTGTGGATAAATTAATTGATATGGGTGCGCAAATTATTTTGTGTGATCCGCATAGGGCTACCGTCATTGGGCTCAATCGCCAAACAAGATTAAGAGGCATACAGATGACCTCTCCCGATATTCGTGCTGGAGTATCACTCTTGATTGCTGCCTTGTCTGCTAGAGGAAAATCAATCATCAAAAATATTCATCAGATTGATAGAGGCTACGAAAGGATAGATGAGCGATTAAATGCTATTGGAGCAGAGATTAACCGTCTTTAAGATTAAAAATTTATAAAAGAGAACTTATGCAACTGACAATCAATATACTCATTGGACTTGTAGCGTTTATCCATATTTACATCCTATGGATGGAGATGTTCGCTTGGGAGTCGAGAGGACCTAAAGTGTTTAACGGTTTCCCAAAAGATTTATTTGGAAAAACAAAAGCAATGGCAGCCAATCAAGGTTTGTATAATGGATTTTTAGCAGCCGGATTGATTTGGACTTTCTTGATTGAGAATGCAGAGTGGCAAGCAAATATTGCGATGTTCTTTTTGGCTTGTGTGATAGTCGCGGGCGTATACGGTGCTATTTCTGTTGACAAGAAAACTATTTTTGTGCAAGTGATTCCAGCATTGATTCCTTTTGTGCTTATTCTTATATCTTAGTTTTTTTGACCAGCAAAGAATTGAGCGTTGTGATTTTAGCAAGTAGATACACTGTGGGAAGATTGTATATCCAAATTTTACACCCCTTTATTGTGAAAATATTATCTTAGACTAATGAAAGTCAAAGTTTGCCTTATACAAGATGCTCCCGTTTTTTTCGATAAAGAAGCTTCTCTTCAGAAGCTGACAACATTAGTAGAAAAATATTCTGCTGAAGCAGATCTCATCGTTTTTCCAGAATCTTTTATTCCAGGATACCCAAGAGGATTTTCTTTTGGTGCTAAGGTGGGCAGACGTTCAGACGAAGGCAAAGCATTATATGCAGAATATGTCAACAATAGTATTGACTTGGGTGGGGTAGATAGAAAAAGACTAGAAGAATTATCTAAGTCGAATAATACCTATTTAGTGATAGGCGCTACAGAAAAAGAAAGCCAACATGGAAGTTTGTATTGCTCCATGATTTATATTTCTCCTACACAAGGTTTACTTGGGGTGCATCGAAAAATAAAACCAACGGGTACAGAGCGAGTCATTTGGAGTGAAGCTGCTGGAGAGTCCTTAGTGACTTTTGATACTTCCATTGGAAAATTAGGAGGCCTTATTTGTTGGGAGAATTATATGCCTCTAGCTAGAATGTCTATGTATCAAAAAGGCGTCGAAATATATCTTGCACCAACCGCCGACTCTAGACCTTCGTGGACAAGTACTATGCAACACATCGCCATGGAAGGTAGATGTTTTGTCTTAGGTTGCAATCAGTATTTTACAAAATCTATGTATCCAAAAAGGTTCCATTCTCAAATAAAAGATGAAGAAGAAAATATGTGTGAAGGGGGGAGTATTATCGTTTCGCCCATCGGAGAAATTTTAGCTGGGCCTTTGTTTGGTAGTGCTGGGGCGCTTCTTGCAGAATTAGATTTAGAAGAAGTGAGTAAAAGTAAATTAGGTTTTGACGTAGTGGGACATTATTCTAGAAAAGATATATTTAATTATTCGGTCAATGGACAGCCTGAAATATTGGCTGAAGAAGAGTAATTTATTTGTTTGTTTTCGAAACTGAAAAAGCACCATACTCAAGATGAGTACGGTACTTTTTGTATGCCTATTATTATACACTACGTTACTTGAAAGCGTATCCAATAGATATGCCTGTAAATGTGTTATTTATTCCATCTTTGAAAAATGTAGGCGTATGATTTACTTGTACAGTAATTCCTTTTTTCAATGGAGTGAATCTGTATCCTAAGGTTAAGAATCCTCCTACAAGGTCTAGGCTTTCTCCTTCAAGAGTAGAACCATTGATCTCTCTTTCAAATGCAGAAGATGCGAAAGTAGGTATGGCACCTATACCTGTAACGAATCCATGTCTTTTTTTACCGAATATATAGTTGACTTCAATGGGTGAAGAAATAACAGGAATATTATTTCTGCCTAATGATTCAATTCTGTCTGCTGAGAATGTCGCTAATCCCACTTTGATTCCGTATCCATGTCTTTGGCCTCTTTTGAGTCGCATATCGAATTTCAATCCACGGGTAATTGACTTACCAGTTATATCAAAAGTGATGCTTTTTTGAAAGCTATTGAAGTTTGATGTCTCATTTTTAAATTGGGCATTAGCGGAAAAAATAATCCCAAAAATAATTGCGAATAACAAGGGTGACTTTTTCATAATTCAAGATTTAAGGTTTGATAAAATAGGATACTTTCCTTTTGGTAGTATACTTGGAATAACGAAGCTTTCATGAATAATAGGGATTCTTTAATACTTCCTTAATAGTATTAAGGGCTTGTTTCTCTTTCTTAAATTCTTGGTAAGGCTCATTAGGGTTTTCCTAACACCTAATTTTATACTCTACAGACATTGAATAATTATATGTTTTGATTTTTCGGAGGAGTGATTTTTAGTTACTTTTAAGGCTATCTACTTTAGATACTTTTTTAATAACCTCTAGAATTCTGTGAGTGAAGTCTTTTTATATATACACTGCATTTTTATTGTTTACCTGTTTAGTATTCTTCAATTGTGGAGGAGACTCAGTTGCCACTGTAAATAAAGAAAATAAAAGACCTAATATCTTGTTTGTATCCATAGATGATTTGCGTCCAGCTCTGGGCGTATATGGAGATGAAATAGCCATCACGCCCAATATAGATCAGTTTGCAAAAGAGGGGATGACATTTATGAGAACCTTTGCGCAAGCAGCAGTCTGTGCGCCCTCACGAGCGAGTTTGATGACTGGGGCAAGACCAGACTCTACACGTGTATGGCACTTGGGAGACAAGTTTAGGAAGATAAATCCTGCGACAGTAACTATGCCACAATATTTTTCTAAGCAAGGATACCATACCGTCAACTTGGGAAAGATTTTTCACAATTATATGCCAGATTCTGTTTCATGGGATGAACCAGACCTCAGACCAGCTAGGTATCTGAAGCCAGATTGGTTAGGAAGAGATGGGGAAACATTTTATATCAGTGAAGAAGTGGCCGTTTCTCAAGTGATTAAAAGAGATTCTTTACTAAAACTAAGACCCGTCAGATATGCTGATGGCTGGAATACAGGTCCGGCTTGGGAAGCCGCAGATGTACATGATACGATGTACTACGATGGCGCGCAAAATGAACTAACCAAAAAGACTCTTGATAGATTAGCAAAAATGGATAAGCCTTTTTATTTGGGCTTGGGATATTTCAGACCGCACTTGCCTTTTACCGCTCCGAAAAAATATTGGGATATGTACGACGCACAAGCTATTCCATTAGCAGCAAATTTAGAAAGACCTAAAAATTCTCCAATCCATACAATGAACTCCATGTATGAGTTGCGACACTACGATGGCTTCGGACATATTGGTCATCCTACTTCGGACTTTACCATGAATGAAGACACAGCGCGTATATTGAGGCATGGATACTATGCAAGCGTTAGCTATGTAGACAAACTTTTGGGGGATGTTTTTGAGCATATGAAGAATTTGGGCATTTATGAAAATACCATAATCATCGTATGGGGAGATCATGGTTGGAAATTGGGAGACCACAATAGCTGGGGAAAGATGACCAACTACAACATTGATTTGAAAGTGCCTATGATGATAAGATACCCAAATCAAATGAAAAGGGGAGCAAAGACGATGGCTTTCACGGAACTTGTAGATATGTTTCCATCTATTTGTGAACTTGCGGGAATAGATCCACCAAAAGGAATGCAAGGCAGTAGTTTTGTTCCACTGTTGGAGAACCCTGATAGAAAATGGAAGCCAGCTGCGTTCAGTCAATTTCATCGACGACCAAAAGTATCTGCAGACGGAAAAAGGTATATGGGCTATTCTATCAATACGGAAGATTACCATTATATTGAGTGGTATGATTGGTATCCCAAGAGAGGAGAGAAAGGCACTTTCAGAGTAGCAGAATTATACGATGTGAAAAATGATCCAACAGAAACAAACAATCTAGCTGTTGATGACAAGTATAAAGAAGCGATGAGTGGACTTTCAGGTCTGCTAGCTAAAGGATGGAGAAATGCGCTTCCGAAAAGTTAGTACTCTTAAAAATCTTTAACGCATCTACATCCTGTATGATTGAGTCCAGTATCAATAGAAGAGCCCATACGATTGGAGGTTCTATACCCGGAGCAATATTCATCTGTACACAAAAATGATCCTCCGTGGATTACTTTTTCATTGTTTGCCCCATTAGGGT
Source organism: uncultured Saprospiraceae bacterium (assembly GCA_964481325.1). Lineage (GTDB taxonomy): Bacteria > Bacteroidota > Bacteroidia > Chitinophagales > Saprospiraceae > JALZVN01. Next base: position 3,279 of record CAYZUW010000142.1, on the reverse strand, counting down.
GAAGCCAGCTGCTACACCATTCCCATACGTTTCCTGACATATCATAAAGACCATAGCCATTAGCTGGGTATGACTTTATTGGAGCGGTACCTGCGAAGCCATCTTTTACCGTATTGATATAGGGGAACATACCTTGGTAAAAATTGGCCCTGGGCGTGCCTGAGTTAATATCTTCGTTTCCCCAAGCATACAAGGCTTTTTGTTTCCCTCCCTTAGCGGCCCATTCCCATTCCCATTCTGTGGGAAGTCTTTTACCTGCCCATTTGCAATACGCTTCTGCGTCTTCATTCGAAATTTGCACTACAGGATGATTCATTATATTTTTGATATGACTGGCTGGTCCAGTAGGGTGGCTCCATGATGCGCCTATTCTCCATTCCCACCATTGAGAATAATCATTTAAATTTACTGGTCCATCGGTGGGCTTGAAAACCAAGGCACCAGGAAGTCGCAAGCTATCATTGGATAAGTCTACCTCTTTGCCATAGATAGCAATCAATTCCTTATCAGTTAATCTTCTTTCTGCTATGGTTTTGTAATTGGTTTCTTTCACAAACGCAGAAAATTGTGCATTGCTTATTTCCGTCTCATCCATCTGGAATGCTGCAATTTCTATTGATTTGGTAGATATGCTTTGAGAGTAGTTGTTTGGAATTTCTATTTCCAAAACTCCAGCAGGGATATAGGCCATGCCTTCTTCTATACTTGGAGTAAGGGTATTGTCTGCACATGTACATAGCCCCATTGCAAAAAGGACATATAGAAATAAGAAAGGGTGTCGCATGGAAGTTTATTGGTCCCGCATCAGTATGGGATAGAGAGGCAATATGCCAACTTTTACTATAATATACTCAAAAGAAATTGGTTTGAGACTTTTCTGCTATTTATTTTGCCCACTATCTTCGTTAAAAAAAATCGCCAATGCTAAGGTATATTAAGGTTAAGTTCTTGCCTAGACAAGTTTGTCTCGGTTCCTTCCTTAAAAAATACCCTGTATCTTTTTTGCTTGACATCAGTCAGTCACCTTGATATTGACCAAAATAAAGTCGCACAAATTGTCCCAAATCACTTTCCGTTGATTATAAACAAGCTGATTTGATGTCTTGAGTGCTTAAGTCTTAGGCGAGTAAAAAATGAATGCCTAGGGCCATAAGGATTAAACCTACTACTAGAATTACCTTTGAGTTTACCTTCTTGAGGCCCATACCAATTAGCATTCCTATTGATCCGACCAAAATAGTTCCGAGTGCATATCCAGAGACATATTTGAGCGCTGTATTATCAGTAGACATCTCCGCTCCATGTGCGTAGCCGTGGAAAAATCCGAAGATGCCCAACATAACCACTCCCACTAATACATTTATTTCCACCCTAGAAGCGATAAGTGCTCCAATTATAAAAACGGAAAGCGCAATTATTTTTTCTATGGTAAAGGTAGCTTCATTACCTATACCAAGTAGTCCTCCTATAATCATTGGGATGAGGAAGCCTAATAAGTAGAGGTGCCATTTTTTGGAATCTGAAAGGTAACTCAAGATGCCTGCTCCCAAAATGGCAAACATGTGATCAAATCCGAAAATAGGATGCGTGAACCCTGCCATAACTCCATTGCCGTGACTCCCATGAGCAAGCAATATGCTAGGTAGACCTATAAGAAATATTGTTGATAATATTTTGCCTCGCATGATGTTGGTTGTTTATACGATTGAATTAACTAATAAAATTCCTAGTTTTCAATTTATAGCATTGTAAGTGTTGCCTACATTACAGTTTTAAGTGTTTGAGAAGCTAAAAGTAAGAATGTGTATTCATTGTTATGTTGAGGCCTTTTGTTGTTTGAGCGCTTTGAGAATGAAACACTTATCCTGGATGTTAGTAAAAGAATGATGATGCCCTCTAGTTTTTTTGGGCAGTACACCATTACAATAAAATACACATGAATCGGACAAAGCTATTCTCGCAATTTATCAATCCCATAGGATTTGTACTTTGTATGTTTATGTATACTAGCTCTGTAGGGCAAATAGTATCCTCACAAGGATTAGATATACTTCTTGATAAATGGAGAATTGGTGCGGCAGACTCATTAAGTCTCGATTTTACAGAAAAGGGCGGAGAAGATAAAATGTTGACGCAGTTTGAAGGACAGATTACTTATGCGTTGTCCATCAAAGATAAGACGGGTGAGATGTCTGTTGAGGAGACCAAAATGTTCATGGGAGACGAGCAGGTATACACCATGAAGGGAAATAAGTATAGAAGTGAAATGAATGGTATGTTGAACATGACCCAAATCTATTTAGGCCAAGATACCATCTATAGTCAAATGCTAGGCGCGGAGGCTGTTTATTGGATAGACGCTACGCGCAATACTGATCAGATGATTGATTATAAAATCGAGCAAAATGTAGAGACTATCGCTGGAGTCGAATGTGATTTACTGACCATCAACTCGGAAGAAGGAACAACAAAATATTACTTCAATAAAAAATACTATTCTAACGCTAAGAATTTCAAGCGTCATAAATATGGCTTTTGGAATTTTTGCATGGATAAGACAAATGCTATTCCACTCAAAAGTAGCATTGAGTCAAAAGATATGTTCATCGAAGTCACTGCTAAGAATATTAACGAAGCTAAAGTAAGTGATGAAGCCTTTGAAATTCCTAATTTGCCAAGAGAGGCTAATCCGGAGTAGAAGGATGTGAAAAAAACAAGTCACCAAATATTTTGATAACTTGTTTTTTTTGATTCCTAGATTCTATATCGGGATTATTTTTTGCAGAAAAGATCAAATAGTTTACTCTCGATTTAAAACAAATTCTAAGGTTTCAAAATCAAATGTGAAGCCCTCCATAAGTGGAAACATACCTAGGTTTCCTGTTCCAAAAGTGAGTTGGTCGTTTTCAAATAAAATGATTTCATTGTCAATGATTACTTCGTCATTTTCATTGACGGACCAAGTTCCTGAGCCAGAAAAGTCAACAGGTTCATTATCTTCGGCCGGAACAGTAGAAACTAATTCTCCATCTTGCAAAAAGTCCAGACTAAAATTCGTCTCGCCAGTAGCTTCATAAGTTCCGTCTGAAGCTAAAACCATTCTAGATGTTGATTCTCCGATTTCTGTTTCAAAATCAAAAATTAATTCCTCACCAGAGACTTCTAGTATTACAGAGCCATTAAAATTTATGTCGGTTATTATCCATGCATCTGTAAGCTGAGATTCCAAAGTGACCACATCATTGTCATCATCATTGCAGGAAGTAAACAGGATTAAGG
>CAYZUW010000141.1:0-9851 GCA_964481325.1 uncultured Saprospiraceae bacterium | reverse complement strand
ACTTTAAGTTGTTATTTTTTTAACCCACCTACTTCTAGTAGGTGGTCGTTCAGTTAGAAATTAAAGGTTGATTTTATGTCGCCCCAAAATTGTTTTCCAAAAAATAGACACAATACGGATAGGATTGATAATATGATCATCGGTTATATATTAGTTTATAGGATTACTAAAGTTATAATTTTATACCCATATAAAGTCAAAAACGGTTCCGTATGTTGTTGAAAATCCACTTTTTTACCATTTTTTCGACGTATATGTAATGTTAGTTACCAAATGCGATTTATAACAAAATGCGCACAATTTTTTATAAGATCTTCCTTTGTCGAGCAGCATAAAAAAACCTAGCCAACAATCTGTTGACTAGGCTTAGTATTATTTTTAAATCGCTATTTACTATGAAATAAGCGCTTCATATCTTTTTTCCACCTCATTCCAGTTAAGTGCCTTCATAAAAGCACCTACATAATCAGGTCTTCTGTTTTGATAGTTAAGGTAATATGCATGTTCCCACACATCAAGTCCCATAATAGGAGTACCCCCACAACCTACACCAGGCATAAGTGGATTGTCTTGATTAGGCGTAGAGCATATTTCTAGCTTTCCACCATCGTGTACGCATAGCCATGCCCATCCAGAACCAAATCTAGTTCCAGCTGCCTTAGAGAATTGCTCCTCAAAAGCTTCCTTAGATCCAAAGTCTCTGTCGATAGCATCTTTCAATGCACCACTAAGACGACCCTTGTCATTCGGATTTAGCATCGTCCAAAACAAGTTGTGGTTAAAATAACCACCACCGTTATTTCTAACTGCGGTGTTATTCATGTCTAAATTTTTCAAAATATCTTCGATAGATTTACCAGCTAAATCAGTGCCTTCGATCGCAGCATTCAATTTATTAGTATACCCGTTGTGGTGTTTCGTGTGGTGAATTTCCATAGTACGCGCATCCACGTGTGGTTCCACCGCATCATACGCATAACCCAATTCAGGCAAAGTAAAAGCCATAATTTTTCAGTTTTATTTTGTTAAATAATATTGTTGTTCATCTAATACCACTTGCAAATGCAGCATTCAAAAGATGCAAATGGTATAATACTTATAAAGGTAAAAAGTTTTAACGAATCGGCTATATAGGCGACCTGATTTAGCAATCTTAGAATAAAGTCTTATTCATACGAATATCCTTCTTAAGAAATGTTTGAGAGGTAGAGTGATTTGGGCACTCCAGCCCCAATGAAAAAATCGGGGCCGTCAGGCTGTCCAGTAGTCCGCGTGCGCTCCCGTCCCGATTGAAAATATCGGGACCGACTCCTGTCGTCGTCGTACTTACCATCCTTAGTGCGGGCTAATATTTAGGAAATATGTTATTGCTCATTATTATACCATTTCGGGTAAAATTCATATTTTATTGTTGATATTATACCTTATAGGGTATAATATATGAAGAATCGAAACTTATTATACCCGTTCGGGGTTAATAAGTATAAAATATAGTATTTTTATACCCGAACGGGTATTTTTTAATGAGATAAGATTATGGAATTGGCAAAGTATGTAAAAATGAAAAGGAAGGCACTGTCGCTAACGCAAAGAGATATGGCGCTCAAAGCTGGAGTAGGTCTTCGATTTGTTCGAGATATAGAGCAAGGTAAAAATAGCCTAAGGATGGATAAAGTAAATCAAGTACTTAATTTATTTGGAGAACAATTAGGACCCATAAAAATAAAAATTGATGAAGCGAGCTAGTGTGTATATGCACGAAAATTTTGCAGGAATTCTTACAGAAGATGATGAAGGCTTTCATTTTCAATATGAGGAGGAATATTTGAATTCTGATTTAGCGGAGCCGATAAGCTTGACCCTACCACTTTCAAAAACTAAATATTCGAGTAATATTTTATTCCCCTTTTTTGATGGTATTATACCTGAGGGTTGGCTACTAGATATTGCCACAAAGAACTGGAAGATGGACGATAGAGATAGGATGAGTGTTCTTTTGGCAGTTTGTTACGATTGTATTGGAGCAGTATCGATTAGAGAATTTAAAGAAGCTTAACATGACTAAATGTTTGTACTGTGCTAAAGAAATTTTAACAGATTACTATAGAGGCCATGAATATCATGAAAAATGTAGTAAGCAGTTTTATGGGGTAAAAATCCCACCGCTGCTTGAATATACACAAGATGATATGGAAGAACTAGCAGAGAAAATACTTAAGAGCAGTAGAGTGGTGACGGGTGTGCAACCAAAGTTGTCTTTGCAAAAAGAAAAGAATCCTGAAAACCGATCTGAAGAAAGATTGACTATCGTAGGATTGTGGGGAGATTATATTCTCAAACCCCAAACAAAATTGTATCAAGAACTTCCTGAATTAGAAAATGCAACGATGCATCTCGCAAGAGCAGTGAGGATTAATGTGTTACCCAATAGTTTGATTAGGCTTAAGTCTGGAGAGCTTGCATACATCACTAAGAGAGTAGATAGACTAAAGAAAGGTAAGTTGCACATGGAAGATATGTGCCAGTTGACTGAAAGACAAACAGAGCATAAGTACAAAGGATCCCACGAACAGATAGGAAAGATAATAAAAAAGTTTAGTGCCAACTCTGGATTCGATTTGGTTAACTTTTATGAACTGGTCTTATTTTGTTTTTTGACTGGAAATAGTGATATGCATTTGAAGAACTTCTCATTGCTAAAAAATATAAAAAAAGAGTACAACTTAAGTCCTGCTTACGATTTATTAACTTCAACTTTAGTAGTTAAGGAAGATGATGAAGAATTAGCTTTAAATCTTAATGGTAAAAAGAAAAAAATAAAAAGGAAAGACTTAGTAACAGCGATGAAAACAAATGGCATAAATGAAAAAGCCATTGAGAATATTTTTCGCAAATTTGAGGATATACAAAGTACCTGGATGAACTTAATCAAAACGAGTTTCCTGTCAGAAGATATGAAAACAAACTATCTCGAATTGATTGATACAAGACTCCAAAAAATTTTCGCTTAAAATCGGTATCGTATTACTAATTTTTTTTCTTTCTTTTCTTCCCTTTTTTAGTAGTAATTAGAATTACACCATTTGGAGTATCATATTCTTCTATGGCGCGCTCCCCTTTAATGACTTCGATGTGGTCTATATCCTCAGGAGATATTTCTTCGAGTATTGATTCAGCTGCAATTTTGCCATCTATGATGAAGAGTGGCATATGTTTATTATCCTTCTTATCACTAAGAACAGGTTTGGGAATACCTTTCGTGATGATACTTATCATGCCTTCTGCAGATTGATATTCTTCTAATGCTTTCTCTCCTTTGACGATTTTGATAGAGGCGATGTAATCGGGATTGATTAGTTCTAAAGGAAAGTCAAAGGGTTTGCCATTGACTATTATTTTCAAATTTGCATCCTCTTTGAGCGCTACGCTTAATTGCTGTTTTATATCCTGGGCTTGAAGGGAACAGAATGACGCACTTAGTATAAAAGAGATAAGAAGTATATTTTTCATGATTTGTTATTTTTAATTTATAGGGGTTTCTATTTTATTATAAATTATTAAGATATCATCCTCGTAAAGAATTTCATTTTCGATTTTCATTTTCTGGGGTGTAGGGGCTAGCATGCTTCTTGCTTCTTCTAGCAAAGCTTTTTTCTCCGCAAGGCTTTGTATCTTTTCTGTAGTTTGAGCTACCCAAATACCAAGCACAAACAAGACAGACACGGCAGCTGTCAGCCAATACAGATATCTTCTTTTTGTATTCGTTTTTTTCTCAAAAGACGCCCAAAGGTCTTCATTCAAATTTTGGGGCACTTTGCTTTTTTTATGCTTTACGTAGGTAGCCCATGCTGCCATGCCCGTATCTTCATGTTTGGCCTGTTCTAGTAGAAACTGTTCTTCTTCTAGGGTGCTCATTCCCGCTTCGTACTTTTGGATTAATTCTTTTATCTTATCTGGGCTCATATCCGTATACGTTTTTCAATTCTTTGCTTACAAATTTTCTAGCTCTAGACAATAAGACTCTAACGTGTTCAACTTTCAGATTGGTAGCGAATGCAATTTCTATATTTTTATACCCATCGATGTCCCTCATGATTAACACCTCTCTCTGTTGATTTGGTAATTTTTGTATGATTTTTAAAATGGTACTATTTAGTTCTTTATAAGATAATTTTTCGTGCCCAATTGTAGAAGCCAGGTTTTTTAGTGGCATGTCTGGATCTACCATCTTTGGTTTTTTCTTCCGCAAAATATCCAGACAATTATTTCTTGCGGTTAGGAATACAAAAGCTTTTATATTTGGATGACTACCGAGTTTATCCCGTTTCATCCAAAGCTTCATCATGATTTCTTGGATAGCATCTTTAGCGTCCTCTTCATTTCCTAGTAGTCGCATCACCATAGGGTAGAGGCGCTCTGACAAGGAAAAAATTTGATTTTTGAAGTCCGCTTTATTCATTCTACCTTAATAACGAAATGAGAGAACATAGCGTAACAGTTCAATAGGATTTTATTTGAATATATCTCTTAAGTTTAAGAGGTACTGCGCTCGCGGTCATATAAAATCTGGTCGATGATGATACATGCACTCAAGATCTCTACATCATATCCACTTTCTGGGATGTCAACACCATAACTATCGGTTAAACTCCACGCCTTCTTGCTCACGATTGCAATAACTTTTTCCTGCTTTCTAAATACGAATTCATGATTCCAAAATGACCCTTCGATGGTGTAATCATTTGGCCCAGGCACATCGAGCGTAAAAGATAAATTGAACCAGCTAAATTCTTTGATAAGATGGGCGTAGGGTTCACCTCCAATAATAATCGCATATTTTGGCGACCAGTTCATCAACTTTTGGGAAATATGCGCTATCTCTTGCCCATTCACATCTTGAAAGGACAAGTTGTTTCCCCAAGAAAAAGGAACTCCTTTTACATAAAAGCAATCATTTCCACTTTCGTCGATTATAGAAAAATCATCTCCCCATGACCAAAATTCTTCTTTTATATTATATACCATAGTTTTTGTTTTATTTTTATGGGAAGTGCGAAATTGCTCAACAACCCAACTCTTTGCAAGATAGTCAAAGAACGTTCTTAATAAAAATCACCATAGATATTTTAGCCATCTTCGTCTAGGATGATTTGTTGTCTACGTCTTTTATTACGTAACACAAAAGCAATACAGAAAAGGCCAAACAAGAAACTTTTTGCAAATAGAATGAAATAGATAAATGTAGGTTTCAATAATTTTGTCCATTCTATATCTGGATAATCTCGAGCAATAGTAGTTCCTAGACTTGTATAATATTGAATGGAGATGAGTAATATGACAGAAAAGAGTATTCTGAATAAACCAATTCTTTTGATGAAAGGTATCCGAATGGCTTGGCTACAGAGAAACCAAATCGAAGTTTGCAACCAATAAGATGAAGCATACTTTCCAAAAATATCGTACGCATTGTGTATTTGTAGAATAAGCAATGTATTTAATAGAAATATAATGAAGTACACAAGTCCAGCTGTATACAATATCTTGTCAGCTAGCGCTATAGCAGAATCGAGTGTCTGATTGCGCTTGAAGTATTGTATAGCTCCATAGAATAAATTGCATACGGCGAAAGGGACAAATATGAACCCATAAATTGTATTAACTATGACAGCAAGTAAATCCATTGTCTATCCCGAACATTTTTAAGCTTATAAAGATACCCAATTCATTTTTTATAGATAAATGATAGTTTGTGCAAAAGAACTTATTGTCTTGGGTGAGATCAAATGCATTAAAGGACGAATAACCAAAAAAAGAAACTGGTTCATTTTTTTGTTTTCTTTTTTTCGACCCGTGATAGAAGCGAGCACGAAACCTGTACACTCTAGTGTGAAGCTCAGGATAGGAGAGGCTCAAGGAGGTACGACGCGAGACTATCCTATCCTTTAGCTGAACCTAGAGTGGGCCGGTGTAGTAAAGCGGATAGCGCGATGAGGGCGCCGAAATAATTATAAATGATAAATTGTGAATTATAAATGCAGCGCTGAACAATACCGTCTTTTTTTTGTATACAAATATTCTAAGAGATAGATTGTCAAATCAAGAAATCAACAACTAAGAAAATAAACAACGAAACAATCCATTCGAGACATATCCATTATTGCGAAAAATATTACTTTTGTAAAAAAAGAACAATGAAATATAGAATAGAAAAAGATAGTATAGGTACGATAAAAGTTCCTGCAAATAAATACTGGGCAGCGCAAACGCAACGGTCGATGCAGAATTTTAAAATCGGAGGTCACAAAATGCCAATCGAAGTGATTCGTGCATTTGCGATATTGAAAAAAGCGGCTGCAAAAACCAACGCCGAGTTGAAAGTGTTGCCAAAGACAAAATCAGTTCTTATCGGTAAAGTGTGTGATGAAATATCAGCAGGGAAACTGGATGATCAATTCCCATTGGTAGTGTGGCAAACAGGGTCAGGAACACAGTCCAATATGAATGTAAATGAGGTAATTGCCAATCGTGCACATGTACTAAAAGGTGGTAAGCTGACAGACGAGAAAAAATCAATGCATCCAAATGATGACGTAAACAAATCACAGTCAAGTAACGATACATTTCCTACGGCAATGCACATAGCAGCGTATACGATGATTGTGAAAGAGACACTTCCTGCAATGGAGGCACTGAAAAAGACCTTTGAAGCTAAGGCTAAGCAATTCAAAAAAATAGTGAAGATAGGTAGAACGCATTTTATGGATGCAACTCCGGTTACTTTAGGACAAGAATTGAGTGGCTATGTGTCTCAACTAGATCATGGGATAAAAGCTATACAATATTCATTAAAACACTTGAGCGAATTGGCACTTGGTGGTACAGCAGTTGGAACAGGCCTGAATACTCCAAGAGGATACGATAAAAAAGTAGCGAAGCATATCGCAAAATTGACTGGCCTACCATTTGTGACGGCGAAGAACAAATTTGAAGCATTGGCTGCGCATGATGCTATTGTGGAAGCGCATGGTGCACTAAAGACGGTAGCTTGTTCGTTGATGAAGATTGGAAACGATATCAGAATGTTGTCTTCAGGCCCAAGATCGGGTATTGGAGAAATCATCATCCCGGCCAACGAGCCTGGCTCTAGTATCATGCCTGGAAAGGTGAACCCTACACAATCTGAAGCATTGACGATGGCGATGGCACAAGTGGTAGGAAATGATGTGGCTATCAATGTAGGAGGAATGACGGGGCACTTTCAACTCAATGTGTTCAAGCCAATGATGATTTTTAATTTCTTGACGTCGGCTAGATTGATTGCAGATTCTTGCAATAGCTTTAATACAAATTGCGCTAAGGGAATTAAGCCAAACCTAGAGCGTATCACAGAAATGCTGAACAATTCGCTCATGTTGGTAACGGCATTGAATACAAAGATTGGATATGACAACGCTGCCAAAATTGCAAAGAAGGCATACAAGGAGGGGACAACGCTAAAAGCGGCTGCCTTGAAACTGGGCTTCTTAACAGAAAAAGAATACGACAAATGGGTACGCCCAGAAAAGATGGTTTGATACTACATATAGTTTGACATAATTTCTAAAATTTAAAAATGCTCACTACGCTTATTGTTGTAGTGAGCATTTTGTTTTATCGTTTGATGTTATAAGAGCAACTTAAATATTCGAGTTTTATTAAATATTATATCTATTCTTATTCAAATAGGCTTATTTTTCAGGAATATTTTCCCTATCCGTAGAAATGTTATACATTCGCACTCCGAAATGAATTCAAATACCAGAATATTTATTGTATTTTTCTTGTGCTAAAGAAATTGCATCAATAGTTAAGCGGTTATTTATACTCATCGGAAATTGGTTTGGGACTTTTCTGCTATGCACCACTTCGTTCATCGCCTTGATATTAACCAAAGTAAATTCGCATAAATTGTCCCAAACCATATTCCGTTGAATATGAAAGGTACCACGCCTTTTATATATGACTTTTTTAAAAGTAGTATTTGAATGTAAACATAATCGAATCAAAGCAAATGATATAGTTGGCAATCGCCCAAATCAACATATTTGGCTTGTTTATAATCTTATTATCATTTGTCTAAATAAATGGAATGTCAGTAGATACTTTACAATGGATACTTGTAATCGGAATCAGCCTTTTGCTTTTTGTACTAGCGCCATTAGCTAAAACAGAAAAAGCATTCTTCAAAGGCGAAGGAGAAAAAGGAAAACCTAATTTTTTTCTGCTTACTAGCAGCTTGGTTATTTCTTGGTTGTTCGCAAAGTCTATCACCAACGCAGCAAACCTTGGATTGAGTTTTGGTATTGTTGGTGGAGTAGCCTATGCGGGATATTATTTATCATTTGTAGTGGCAGGGTTGATTATTTATAAACTTCGGACGAAAGGTGGTTTTGAATCTATTCACCATTTTCTAGAACATAAATTTGGCAAACCTTCATTGATTATATTTTCATTATTGATTTCCTTTAGATTGCTCAATGAAGTGTGGTCCAATTCTATGGTGATTGGTTCTTACTTTGGAGTGCAAGGAACTACACCTTACTTCTTAGCCATTATAGTATTTACCACCCTTACTGTTTTATATACGTTAAAAGGAGGAATGAGTAGTTCATTGTTTACCGATATGGTGCAAATGATTCTGTTTGGAATATTATTGATGGTGATTTTGTTTTCGATTTTTCCGAAAACCGATTGGGACGTAGGTGCTTTTGTGACGAGTGGAACATGGACTATGTCCCAAGGAGTCAATCTATTATTGATGGCGATAGTCCAGGCGCTTTCTTATCCATTTCATGATCCCGTACTGACGGATAGAGGATTTGTATCGGATCCAAAAACAACGCGTAAGGCTTATTTGTGGTCTGCCGTAATTGGAGGTACCTGTATCATCTTGTTTAGTTTTGTAGGTGTATACGGTCGGATGGAAGGTGTAGTTGGGGAAGCGCCAGTCGAGGTAGCCAAGCTACTGGGTGTACCTATGATGTTGTTGATGAATTTTATTATGATTACTTCTGCGGCATCTACACTGGACAGTACTTTTACTTCTTACTCAAAATTGGTTCACCTAGATCTCAAATTGGCAAAGACTACTTTGACGGGAGGAAGGATATCTATGATAGTGATTGCTGTGCTGGGGACTATTCCTGTTTTCTTTAATCCAGATATTATTTCGGCAACTACGATTAGTGGTACGATGGTTATAGGTCTAGCACCTGTTTTTCTATTTTGGAATATGAAAGTGCCACCGCTCTCATTTTACCTAGCCGTTGGGGGAGGATTTGTGATGACAGCGCTCATGCTTCTTTTTCCTATGCCTGATTATCTCTTGTTTACGACAGGTAAATATTCCGACTTATTGGCTGTGAACATATATGGATCTATTATGTGTTTTTCACTTTTTCTATTGCCGAAGTTGGTGCTATCTGTTACTAAAAAATAGTGCTCCATATTAACTTACTTGCTGTATGGATTGACTATTGTTAATTGATTAACTATTTTGTGTCGTACTTAAAAAAAAACTATTATGAAAATTAGACTATTATCACTCATTTCATTCTTCCTGCTTACTATTGTGTGTACACCCGCATTTGCGGTAAAGAAAGGGGCTGTTAAAGCTGTAACGGAGACAGAAGTGTCTGATGTAGATGCTAAAAAAGCGAAGAAATTTGAGGAAAAACTGGGAAAACTATCTGCCAAAATAGAGAAGAAGTTTGCAAAGAAACAAGCTAAGGTAGGAGATGCAGGCGTTGACTTCAGCGACCCCGTGGATAAATGGATGTGGTTTTGGATATTTGGTTGGGGCTTAGCAATCT
>CAYZUW010000140.1:0-9897 GCA_964481325.1 uncultured Saprospiraceae bacterium | reverse complement strand
CGTTTAGTCCGCACATTGCTTCTTTGTTTGTTGTTTTTCCTATTACTTTTTTCTCCGGCTTTCTACTCAATAAGTATATTGCTTTTGACGATTCTAATCTCAAGGGGTCTACGCAACTTGTCCGTTATTGGCTGGTAGCCATCGGGGCGATGGTCATTAGTTATCTTTGTATGAAGCTCTTTGTGGAAGTGATTGGTATTTACCCTACGCCGTCTAAGGCGATTACAATTGCGATTACGGTGGTCTATAGTTATATATTGCAGAGTACTTACAGTTTTAAGGTTAATGAGGAGGAGGGGTAAGTGGGTGGATAAATACTTAGTGTATCGCTTGTAAAATTGTATCTAAAAAGAAAATCTGAACTCCGTAGATTTGTTTATTTGTTTATTCGTTGAATTGTTTATGCCTAATACTTTAGGCTCGTTCCTTAATTTTTCTGGAAGGTGCATTAGGTCTCTAATTGCTATAAATAAAAATAGCTGCTAGAATCAGAATCCTAGCAGCTATAGCTTCGTAAATAATTTCTTAAGAAATTACTTTCTAGTTACTACCAACTCTTTGGTGAATTGTTCGCCATTCAATGACATTTCTACTAAGTAGATGCCAGCTGGTTGGTTAGAGATATTGATTTCTTCTTCGTAGTATCCTTCGAAGTCTATTTTATCTTGTGTAAGGATTAACTTTCCTTGTAGGTCGTATACCTTGATGTTCAACTCTCCTTTGCTTTCGTTCTTAAAAGTCAAGGTAGATACGCCATTACTTGGATTTGGGAAAACCTCAAATGCAGCTGTATTTCTTAGTGAAGTAATATTTTGTTGTACTTCTACAGTGGTTGTTGCCACTGCGCAAGTCTTCCAAGAAATAAGGTGATGCTCTCTTGAGCCCACTACTACTTCCTTCTGCTGACCTTCTGCCTCCCCATCATAAGTCACTTGTATTTCCTCTCCAACTTCTAGCTTAGACACTGCTATCTTAAAATCACATGTTGACCTAATTTCTGAATCATTGATGAAAGATATCACATCTCCTGCTTCGAAGGAAGCTTCATGCGCAGCAGTTCCATCAATAACACGCTCTAAAAGTACCCCGCTAAAGTCATCCATAGCAGAGCTAGCTACCCCAAAAAAAGGTCTAGTCTCTGTAGACGTTGTTTGGCAAAAATGAGCACTTTCAGCGTTTTCAATTTTACGGCTATCAAATTTGATTCTTGTATATTCTAAATCAGCTCTAATAGCACCGTTGACGATAATATCGCCTTCAGAAATATTTTCGTTGATATAGGTAGTTACGTCAAAATCTGCGGCTTTCTGACCGTTGTATCTAGCGACTATTTTTTCCACGCCATTTTCTGGTATAAATTTAACTTCTAAATACTGATCTGCTTGTTGAGCAGATAAAGACGCACTTGCTAAGAAAAGACCTGCAAGGCCAAGGGATAATTTGTTGAAAATTTTAAACATTTAAACTGTTTTGTGTTTTAAAAATAAAATCGTGTTATCACGGCTACACTGGTAGCGTGATGTTCATTTCATTTGTATTGATTTGGAATGGTTTAGCTGTGTGGTTTGAAGCAGCTTACTATCATAGTAAGATGCATAAATCAAGCCATATCAGACTAATTGCGACGTATCGGTTAAAAAGCACCTATTTAAGTGGAGAATTTGTCTTTAGTACACTTTCTACCCTTAGGACGAAAGATTATGTAAAAATAGACACTTTTACTTTACAAAAGTTTTGCGAAACTGCATTTTAACTAAAATTAACAAATATATATTTTTAGCCTTAATTAGACTAAGTCTAAATAAATGCATTATCTTGTGGTAAAATACTACCGAAATGCACCTAAGTTCAATAAACTCAATGCCTCTAGCAGGTATCCCCCTTGTTTGTGTTGATGACTGCTATCTTGGCTTACCCGTAATTCAGTACGAGATGAAGAAGAAGTGTTGTAAGAAGTTCAAAAAAGGTAAGCGTTGTAAGAAGTGCCCTAACAGATAATCAATTTTCAATCTGTCAATTTTCAATGTACAATGCAGCGCTAGCGTGCATCAATTAGCAATGATTAATTTTCAATGTCCAATACAGCTCTAACGTGTGCGTATCCAATTTTGGACCGGCAATTTTTTAATGAGCAATGCTTCTCTCTTATGGTTAATGATTAATGCTAATTATCTTTATCATATATCAGAAAATTGAGAATCTCGAATGCAAACCAAAGGGCTGCCGTTAAAAATTAAATCATAATCTCAATAAACCATTGATTATGTACACGCTAAAGATGAATTGATCATTATCCGATTGATTACAACAACATTTTTGCAAACTAGGCGTCAAAAACTACACTGACTCTTTGCTTAATCATAATGTCTGAATGCAGTATTATTCAAAATTTAAGTTGGATACTTTTGGCTAAAAGATTAGCTTTTAACAATCCAATTGTTTAGTTAATTGATAAAACTAGCATTTTTCTCTTGTCTCTTTTCCTACTCTAAAACCTGACTTTCAAGATTATTGAGGTGAAAATGAAGATTCTTTCTATTTAGCTTTATGAGGAATCAAATTCATAACAATGAGAAAAACACAAACACTTATCACGATTATTTGCTGCTTATTTGCCATGAGTAGCTTTGCCCAAAAAACTTCTTTGCATGGAAAGGTAACTGACTCAGTTACTGGAGAACCTGTTATATTTGCTGGAATAGCCCTTTATAAAAATGGAGTATTACATAGTGGGGCCGAAACAGATTTAGATGGACGGTATCATTTCCAAGATATTCAAGCCGGAAAATATGATTTGGAAGCCACTTATATTGGCTACCAGCCAATGAGAATAACAGATGTGATCCTCTATGAAGGTCAAAGAAATCTGATAGACCTCGCTCTTACTGAAGGTATTGTCATGGATGAAATAGAAGTGATTGGGTATAGGGAACCATTAATCCAGGCAGATAATACCAGTCAAGGCTCGATAGTTACAAAGGAAGAAATAAGAAATCTTCCTACTCGGAGTATCAATGGTCTTTCCAAAACGTCAGCGGGAGTAGGTAGTTCAAATGATCGTCTGAATATACGCGGTGATAGAACTGACGCTACCGTGTACTATGTAGACGGTGTCGCCGTAAGAGGCAATCTCATCCATGAGGAATCAAGAAAATCTCAAAAAAAGAAGCTGCGAAGAGCGAAGAGAAAAGGAAAAGAAATATACAGCTACCCTTCTACTGAAGACTATAACTATGTTGCAGAAAATGACTACCTCTCCACTAAGAATGAACCGCTATCTACCTTTTCAATTGATGTAGACAGAGCGAGTTATAGTAACCTAAGAAGATATATCAACAGCAATCAACTTCCACCTTTAGACGCGGTAAGAGTAGAAGAAATGATAAACTACTTTCACTATGATTATAAGCAACCTAGCAAAAAAGAACCGTTTAGCATCACGACGGAATACGCTGACTGTCCATGGAATAAAAAGAATACGCTTCTTCATATCGGTATACAGGGAAGGGATGTAGACCTTGCAGATATTCCAGACGCTAATCTAGTATTCTTGGTAGATGTATCGGGGTCTATGAATTCTGCTAACAAGCTGCCCTTGGTCAAAGAGTCACTTAAAATGCTGGTGAGAAAACTAAGGCCGACAGATAAAATCTCCTTAGTAACCTATGCAGGAGCTACTCAATTAGTATTGCCACCGACACCTGTTACTATGTCACCTGCAATACTATCCGCTATTGACGCTCTGGGTGCGGGTGGAAGTACAGCAGGCGCATCAGGCATCAAATTAGCCTATGAGACAGCAAGAAAGTTCTTTGTTCCAAATGGAAATAATAGAGTCTTACTAGCCACCGATGGAGACTTTAATGTAGGCGTAAGCAGTGACGCTGAACTACAAAGAATCATAGAGAAAGAAAGAGAAAATGGTATATTTCTCTCTGTTCTTGGCTATGGTACAGGAAACTATAAGGACAATAAAATGCAAATTTTAGCGGATAAAGGGAATGGAAATCATTCTTATATAGACAATATAAAAGAAGCTGAAAAAGTATTGATTGAAGAGATGGCCTCTACTCTTTATACCATCGCCAAGGATGTAAAAATTCAAATAGAATTCAATCCCTCAGAAGTAGCGGAGTACAGATTAGTAGGCTATGAAAATAGATTATTGGCAAATGAAGACTTTAACGATGACAAAAAAGATGCTGGGGAACTGGGTGCTGGACATACAGTAACCGCTATTTATGAGATTAAAACGAAAGCAAGTAAAAAGAAAAAAAATAAAGCAGTAGATGCATTAAAATATCAAACGAAAAACAACATTTCACAAAATTTTGCTGGTGAACTAGCTACAATCAAACTGCGCTATAAAAAGCCAGACGGTAATAAATCAAAACTCATAGAAGAGGCCATCTCTAATAAAACTGTTAAACTAGACCAAACAAGTGATAACTTAAGGTGGGCAGCAGCCATCGCTCAATTTGGTCTAACAATCCGTAATTCTAAGTATGTTAAAAAGAAGGACTACCAAACCATCATAGCCAATGCAGAAGCGGCCATGGGGCTTGATAAAAACGGGTACAGAGCGGAAGCGCTCCAGCTAATGCAAAGAATGCAGGAGTTGGATGATCCTAGATTGTCTTCGAAATAGTGGAGAGTGGAAAGCGGCAAAGCGGCAAAGCTAATTTTCAATTCCTCAATTTTCAATGATCAATGATCAATGAAAGGTCAATTTTAAATGATTAATTAATAAAGATTAATACAGTTCTTTCGTGTACAAAAGCAATTTGCAATACGAAGGTGAAAAATATATAAGAAGGTAAAGTGTATTCTTCCGTGCTATTTTTTAGATGGCGGTATGGATATTAATGTAAGTTTGTTTTTGTGAGAACCAGCAGCACTTCCCAACTGCTGCTGGTATACTTTTATTTCAAAAGTGAAGTTAAACCTTCCATCCCTTTAAACTGAGCGTGATCTAAAGCGGTATTGCCTCTCTTATCTTTTATAGATTTGTCGGCTCCTTTGGTTAATAATAATTCTACAATTTCTTTTTGCCCAAAGGTAGTGGCGTAGATTAAAGCAGTAGAATTGTTGTAATTCAGGACGTTTACCTCTGCCCCATTATTTATAAGTAACATGGCCATGTCTTTGTGCCCTTTGAAGCATACCCCCATCAAAGCTGTATTACCAGCACTGTCTTGGGCGTTGATGTCAGCGCCTTGCTCTAAGAGGTATTTGGCGATTTCTGGCTGACCACAATATGTAGCCATAATCAAAGGAGTGAAGCCCTTATCATCTTTGTTGTTCACAATACCAGGATTGGATTCTACCAATTCCATTACATCTAATAATTCGCCCTTTCTAATAGCACCGTTTAAATCCATATTGTAAAATTAAGGATAAATACCTTTTAAACAGTAGTGTGTTGCAGTCTTTATTAAGCAAGAATTACAATCCATCCGTTATATTCAAGGTGCTAAACCCTTGGGCGTTCTTTTCCAGTTGAATTTGAACGTCTATCCTCTCTTTTAAAGATTCTACATGAGATATGATGCCTACGGTCTTCTGGCTCTCAGACTGAATCTTATCCAAGGTTGTCATAGCGAGGTCTAGCATATCGGGATCTAAAGTGCTAAAGCCTTCATCAATGAAAAGGCTTTCTAAGGCTACGTTTTTGGACGCCATATCGGAGAGACTCAATGCCAAGGCTAAGGATATCATGAAGGTCTCCCCTCCTGATAAAGTACTTACTCCTCTAGAGATATTGCCTTGATACGTATCAAGAATCATCAATTCCCCTTCCTTTTTAGGCATATCAAGTTTATATCTTTCGAAGAGATGGTCTAGTCGTTTATTGGCAAGACCCAATAAATGGCGCAGTGTTATGTTTTGGGCGTAGTTGGCAAAGGAAGCGCCTGTTTTATCTCCAATCATTTTGTTTAGCAAGGCCCAATTGTCCAGAGCGGTTTTCATTTTTTCTAGCTCTTTATTGAGTTTTCCGATTGTTTTTTTATCTGCCTCATTTGATTTTAATTGGTTTTGCCATGATCCTAACTGCTGCAAAAGTTTGCTTTGCTCCGTGCTTTGCTCTTTCAAAGCAGTCTCTATCTGTTCTAAAGTCGATTTGCCATCATCCTGCTTAGTCCATTTATTCAATTCTGTTTCGATAGATTTCTTTTGCGTTTGCAGTTCTATTTTTAGTTTTTCATATGCAGCCTTTCTAGTCTTTAACTTTGTGGCTTTGTTCTCAGGAAGAATGCTATTTTGGACAAGTGCTATATCTGTGAATCCCAACTTTTTTAGCCCTGGCATGATATCCATACTTATCGAAGACAACTGCTTCTCGAATCCTTGATTGTCTTTTTGAGATTTGGATAATAAACCTTTGTTTTGGGCAATCAATGAAGCCAACCCACTGAACTCGTTCTGTAGCTTATTGGTCTCTCCTACTGCATCTGGCACATCGCACATCTCTTTCCTTTTCTTTGACAAGGCAGCATAGTCCGTTCCAATTTGAATAATGTTGGATACTTTTTTCTCTATTGTAATGAGCCATTGGAATTCTTGCAAACTCGTTCCTCCTTTAGAATAGTTATTGGCTTTAATTTCTAAAGTAATGATTTGCTTTTCAATCGCTGGTAGGGGTTCGGTAGCTGCTTTGTTTGTCTTGAACCATTGCTCGACGTCTTGGAGTAGTGCTGTATTTTCTTTGAGTTTTGATTGTATATTCTTCTGTTCTATTTCGAAGGTTGTGATGGTCTTTTCTAAAGTTTGAATTTGTTTTTCATTGGCTTGGATGAGTTGCTCAAATTTTGCAATCTCAACATCAAATCCAGATGGTTTGGGCGCTTGGGTATGTGCCTCAGGATGATGCGTAGATCCACATAAAGGACAAGGTTCTCCTTCTACTAGTGCAGCCTTAGCATCTTGCATACTAAATCTTAGCTGTCTCTTTTCTTTTTCGTATCGTATGTTTTGGATACTTTCCTTGTCTGCAATCAAAGTTTTTCTTCCTTTCTCCAATAAGGGAGAATTCTCTTTTAGCTTTTTGCTTATCTGTACGGAATCTTCCACTAAGCTCTTAGCATTCTTTTGGAGTGTGGTCAGCAACTCTGTCTTTAAACGCTTCTCCTTTACTTCGTCTAACTTTTTTTTGGTTTGATTGAGCATCTTTATCAAGGAGTCGGGTTTAGTACTTGGGTCTAAACCTACTTCTTGCAGGTATTGGGATAATTCTTTTTTTCGATTTTCAACAATCGCATTAAATTCAGCTCCTTTGCTTTTAGAAGCAATGGCTTGAGCAGATACATAAGATTGATTCTGAGCGTCTTTTTTAACTTCAGTTACTATTTTTGTTGCCTGTTCTCTCCAGGTTTCTAGATCAATATCTACTTTTTGGATTTTTACTTCAAAGGCTCTCATCTTCTCATCGAAGTTCTCTGCGGTGACAGGAGTTTTAATCAAAGCACCCATTTTTTTTATGACATCCTTATACTTAGCTTCATTCTTGGCGATTTCCGCTGTTAGTGAGTCTATCTCTGTTTTGATCTGGGTAGATTTGGTTTGGGCTTCCTTGTATAAAGCAATTTTTGCTATGAAAGGATTGAGTTGTTCATGGATGGCTAATGTGGTAAGCTCTTTATCTAAGCCTTTACCCTCTTGCTCACTTTGTGCTAAAGCTTCCACGTTGGACTTCGCTTGTATTTGTAGGTCTCGAATATGTTCTTTAATCTTTTTAGCCTTCTGCAATTCTTCTAATTGCTTTGCGATAGTTACCTGCTTTTTATCAGCTGCTTTACTTTGGCTTTCTATTTCTTTGACCTCCTCCTCGCTAAGTAGTTTTATCATTTCGGACTTGCCCTCAGCGGTTTCTATTTCTCTTTTAAGGGTGACGAAGCGTTCGTATACTTTTCTACCAATAGCGCGATAGATACTTGTACCCGTTATTTTTTCTAGTAGCGTACCGCGTTCATTTTTATCCGCTTTGAGAAACTTGGAGAATTCCCCCTGAGATAAAATGATGGACTTAACAAATTGATCATAGTTGAGTCCTATTATTTCTTCATTTCGGCCAGGAACTTCAGACTTTTTGAGGTCCATGGGTTTTCCATCTTTCTTGTCTATAAGCTCCATGTGCGGTGATACCAATTTTCCATTTCTATTTCTACGGATAGACCAAGTGCTAATGAAAGCCCCCTCTGCAGTCGTGTATTCTATGGAAGCACTCGCTTCATCTGCAAAGCGAGTCAAGACTGTTCCTGTAGATTCTACTACGGTATCTGTAATGGGCCGAGCGATACGGGGTACTCTATTATACAAGGCTAGAGTAATCACATCCAGTAAGGTTGACTTACCAGATCCAGTAGGCCCAATGATCGCAAAGATACCTGCATCCTTTAAGGGCTTGGCTCCAAATTTGACTTCGTGCTCCCCCTTGAGACTATTGATGTTGTTAAATTTTATTCTATCAATGCGCATCGTTTAATCATTTTGTTGAACCTCTACTAATACTTCAGCAAACAGTTCTTTTAGTTTTTGTTTTTGGTCTTCTTCCATGTTTTCTTCTGAAGCTAACTTGGTTTCGAATATCTCTTCGGGCTTCATTTCTTCGATATTGATATTCTCTTCAAAAAAATCCGTCACCTGCTTTGAGCTTTCTTCAAATTGGAAGCTGTGCTTGAGGATGAGAAAGTCTTCTTGGTCTTCATACTCTCCAATCAAAGCTTCTACTTTGGATATTAGGCTATGACTAAAACTTTGCGCATGCACTTGCAATTCAACAAAGTCTCTCAAGGTACTATCAGATTTATAATTGGCTAATTGGTCAGCGATTTTATCATAGTCCCCTGAAAGGCGAACTAGCTTCCTTTGCTTAGGAATCGGTACTATGCTGGTGTCTTTGATGTTGGTTTTAGTGGTCTCTATTAGCACCAGGCTCTTTTCGTCTGACTTTTCAGAAAAGCTCAAGGCGATGGGCGAACCAGAGTAGCGGATAGCTTCATTTTTGGCTACAATTTGTGGTCTATGAATATGTCCAAGTGCCACATAGTCAAATACATCCGTAAAGATGTCTGCATTGATAGATGACTGGTTTCCAATGTCTCGCTCACTCTCACTTATAGTGGCACCTTTAGCATATAAATGCCCCATTGCTATAATTGGTGCTTTCTTTTGAAAGGCTTTGCAGTGATCAGAAAGGACACGATAGTGTTGTTTCATTCCCTCCCTAATGGCTTCTCTCCTATCTTGATTTTGATTAGGGTCGATTCGTCTAAGGTCTTTGTCTCTTAAAAAAGGGACGGCGACTACGACAGCTTCTAGTTCTCCTTTTTTATTTTTAATCTCGATTACTTCTTCGGTAATATTTTCTTTTGCACCTCCTATCACGGTGATGCCCATGTGACCCAGCAATACGGACGGTGCATTGAGTACAGCGATAGAATCGTGATTTCCACCCGTAATGATGGTTCGTGTACCCAACTGGATGAGTATGCTCAAAAATTTGAAATATACTTCTCTATCTTTTGAAGCTGGATTAGCAACGTCAAAGATATCTCCTGAGATAAGCAGTAGATCTATCTTCTCTTTTTTGATATAACTTAATAGCCACTCTATAAATAAATCCATCTCTTCAGAGAGGCTTTGTTTGTGTAATTGTTTGCCTATGTGCCAGTCGGCGGTGTGTAGGATTTTCATGTTTGCAAGATAGTTTTTTTTAAGGCTTTGGTGGAATGAATTTCTCGGCTATACATCAAAAAAAATGCGTGAGGGATAGGAATGATGCGACGAAAGGAGCAGTGCTTGTCTGCTTTTTCGCAGACAAGTACCAAAGCGAACGCGGCGTCATGTATAGCCCGACCATGAGCGAGACTTTTTCAGTCGAGATCACGGTCACGCCCA
>CAYZUW010000139.1:0-9917 GCA_964481325.1 uncultured Saprospiraceae bacterium | reverse complement strand
CATATGTAATGCAGCATACTTATATAATACCCATAATTTATGTTATGTTAAGTATATAATTGTAGTGCTTCCCGCTGTATACTGGGCCTAATTGTGTTTTTCTACTGTATGCAAATAATATCAAATCAAAATGCTACAAGACTTGGATGAGCGTTTTAAATTTTGTCTATACAGTCAATTTGTTTTCAAATGCAAAACTAGAGTCAGTATCAACCCTTCTAGACTTTACTCCCAAATAAATTTTATGCTGTACGGACTTTATATCAGATCAGAATGCTACACGGCCTGTATAAGCGTTTCAAATTTGTAGTAATTTTTTAAATGTAGTCGACACTCCCCTATTCATTTAAATAATTAAGACTCTAGGAAAATGTTTCTCGGGTTAAGTATATTTTTAGGATCCAATGCTTTTTTAATAGTACGCATCATAGCGATTTCTTCTGGAGTGCGGGAAAGGGATAAATAGGTACGCTTATGAGTACCAATCCCGTGTTCTGCAGATACGGAACCGCCAAGACTTTTTAGCGGCGTATACACTACATCATTTATTGCCATTCTAAGTGCATCAGAATTGTCAGATTTGTCTACAATGAAATGAATATTTCCGTCTGCTACGTGGCCGAATGTATATACCGCATTTACACCTTGCATAGCATTTAATTTTTCAACAGCTTGATCTACATAAACACCGATATCTGGTATAGGTAAACTGATATCAAAATGTTGATCTATGGTACAGGCTGATTTGACAACGTGAACATCTTCTCTTATTTTCCAAAACCATTCTAGATCAGATTTCGTCTGTGCTGGGACGGCTTCTAAAATTAGATCTTTATCAAGGGCTTCTTCAAGTAAAGTTTCTAATTTGTTTTGGTCTTGTACTTGATCACTGCCTAGGCTTTCCAACAACACATAAAATTTATACTTATTTGGAATTGGAGTATTGATGTTATCAGGATTAGTCATGCACTTATAAGTTTCCCTCCAAATCAATTCATAAGCACTTAAAAGACCTGCAAGACCTTGGTCCATATACTTTAAAAAATTGACGACTTTATCATAGTCATTAAATGCAACAAATGCACTGCACCTACTTTTTGGTGCCTCGACTAGTTTTAAGACTGCTTTAGTAATAATACCTAACGTGCCTTCTGAACCAATAAACATCTGCTTTAAGTCATAGGCTGAATTATCTTTTATGATTTTCTTTAAAGAAGAAATAATGGTACCATCTGCTAAGACAGCTTCTAGCCCAATAACTAAGTTCCTTGTCATTCCAAATCTCAATACACGCAAACCACCCGCATTGCTAGAAATCATCCCGCCAATCTGCGCACTTCCTTTGGCACCAAAATTAAGTGGAAACATTAAGCCTTCTTTTTGTACCGCTTCATGGACATTTTGTAGGATCACTCCAGCTTCGACACTTACCGTTCTACTAGACGAATCGATTTCAATAATCTTATTCATTCTCTCAAGCGAGATAACAATTTCATCTGATTGAGATTCTGTACCTCCTACAAGATTGGTTAAGCCGCCATGGATACTTACCTTTTGGTCATATTTGTTACAGACTTTTAAGCACTCAGAAACTTGAATGGTAGTTTCTGGCAAGATAAGCGCAGTAGCTTGCAATGAAGTCTCCATGTTCCAAATATGAGTATACCTTTTTTGCAAGGCCTCTCCTACCAAAATATTTTCAGAACCTAGAATCTGAGTAAGATCTTTCAGGCAATTATTCCTCATTGAAATTATAAATTTTATACATAAAATAGAACTTTATCCTTAGTAAATAACACTAAAATATTTATTCAATAATGACAAAACTAAGCAGATATAGTGCTTAAAAACTTAATTTTATATATAAATGCATAAAATAATCAATGTTATTTGGTATTTTAAGGCTTATAATTCATTATAAGACAAAAACCTATTACCTTCGGTCATCAGTGTGGTATAAAAAGAAAAGTAGATATGAAGATAATTGAAGATGCAGACCTAATTAAGAAATGTCAATTGAGATTAAAGAGCAAGTTCTTTTTTCAAGCCGATAAAAAGCCTAAGCCAGTTCTTTCTTGGAAATTGCCAACGGCAAAAGTTCCGTACGAGGTAAACTACATCAGCAGATTCAACATGTGGGGTTGCTATATAGAAAATCCACACAAATCAAACAAGCACTGGAATGGTTTTGGAATAGGCGAACCTAAGGCTGGGAAAGCCTGTATTATAGATCTAACCGTGGCTTTTGCAAAGAATGGGAAAGATAGAGACCAATGCGCTGTTTTCGTTGAAAAGGAAGGTGAGATTTTAGTCTGCCACACGGGTCTAATCTATGGAGCGGCAGACTACTTCTGGGAAAAATTTAACGGTCAAGTAAATACAGGTACTTATGCCGATGGCGAAGAAGTCAAATTAGCGGTAGTAGGTAATTTAGATTCTGACTCCTGCTTAGGTGAATTTGCTAGCTTTGCAAAAGAGGTAAAGAAAATAAGAGCGATCAAAAAAATAGAAAAGAAAAGAGCTAAGGAGGAAAAGACTGCTCTATCTAAAGCTAAAGCTGCTCAGGCAGATGTGCAAGAAGTACAAGTCGAACCGACGCTTCCCCAAGCACAAGAAGATTCGACTCCTGCAGAGGGAGAATAAAACCTTAACAATTAACAGGATAACATATATTTAGGTATCTTCGTTATGTGAGTATGCGCCTTTATACATCTCTTTTTGTTTGTATTCTCTTAGCGACCAAGCTATTTTCGCAAGAACCTGAAATACAGTCAGTTACGTCAGCTATCAACTCAGAAATGTTAGCCCTTGAAGATACGTTAAGCGCATTAAGTATTAGTATCTTAACAGACTCCCTACTTATTAATCGTCAACAAGCAAATGACCAATTTTGTAAGCTATTTGAAGATGGAATGCAAAATGAAGGGGCTTATGAATTTGCTTTCGATAGCTTACTAAGTGTATCTAAACTAGTAGCTCCTGACGAGTCATTTAAAATTTTTACCTGGCAATTTTTTGAAAGCGATGATGTCTACGTGTATTATGGCTACATAGTGCACAAAGATGGTCGTATATTGGCATTAAAAGACAATTCACAAGACTACTTTGCTCCAGAATTTGAAATCGGTAATAAAGATCATTGGTATGGCGCTTTATACTACAACATGTATCCTTACAAAGGCATAGATGGAAAACTGCATTATTTGATGTTTGGCTATGACGGCAACAGTCTTTTCGAAAATAGGAAAGTTATAGACGTATTATCTTGGGATGATAAAGGCATGCCTGTTTTTGGCGCTGGGGTATTCCAAGCTTCCGAACAAAGCAAAGGGCATCCTCCTGTAGTAAATAGGGTGCTATTAGAATATTTTGTCGCCGCTAAGGTGTCATGCAATTATGAAGAGATCCACGAACACATTCTATTCGATCATCTTATTTTCAAAAAAACGCCCTACGGAGAGTATATGGTTCCAGACGGCTCCTATGAAGGATATGTTTACGCAGATGGTATGTGGAAACACGTTTCGAAAATGTTTAACCATTCTTATGGTGACAATAATTTCCCTACTCCGGAGCCTATCTTAACCAAAGAAAAGAAAAAAGACATGTTTGGAAATGAACACAAACGTGCCACTAAAAATGTAAACAGAGATTCAAAGTTGTATAAAAAAGCAAGAGCGAATAATAAGAAAAAGGATCTCGAAAAGGAAAATGATATAGAGAATTAGTTCCATTCCATGGTTCGTAAATAAGTCTTATATCGCTGACAACTAGGTGTTTACTTATAGTTGGTTTATGAGTCCACTCCGAAAATTACCGAACCATTTTTATCTATCATTCTGCTTTTTATTAAATTCTATTACCTTGCGTGAAATCCTTCGCGTATAATGCTACCACAACACCATACTACTCCAATAGAAAAAACAGCCCACTACTCCACTCTTGGTGAGGCAAACACACAGGTCAAATATTTATGGATTGTATGCCACGGATACGGACAGCTAGCCAAACACATAATCCATAAATTTTCTGACATTTATACTTCAGAGCACTTTTTCGTCGCTCCAGAAGGACTATCAAGATTTTACTGGAACGAGGCAAAAGGTCAAGTAGGTGCTTCTTGGATGACGAAAGAAAATCGTTTACAAGAGATAGAAGACTATGTCGATTATTTGCAGCAATTGCACGACCACTTTAAAGCGCTCTGTCATCCGAATGTTAGCGTCCTAGCTTTTGGTTTTTCGCAAGGGGTAGCCACTATATGGCGCTGGATGATGGCCAAAAAACCAGCTCTTCAAAGTTTGATTATGTGGGGAGGAATGACGCCAGAAGACCTTAGCTATCGTGTAGAGGCTCCGTATTTGAATACTATTAATTTCTCGTTTGTTTATGGATTGTCTGACCAATATCTCACTGAAGGAAGAATTAAGTTTCAGAAAAGTATTGAAAAAGAACAAGGGCTACATATAGCACACTACAGCTTTAATGGAAAGCATGAAGTTAAAAGAGAAGTTTTAAAAGAATTGCTGCCTAAGATTTTGGGCAATGAAGAATTGTAAGAAATGCTATGAATTAAATTGTCCTTAAAAAATGGACAATTGTGTTTCTGTAGTAAAGGCCTCTAAAAATTTCATGCCTCTGCTAGAGTTGCCTTTTTTATTCAGCTTGGGACTCCAAGCTGCAATACAGTATTTGTCAGGGTGAAGGGCCACTATACCGCCTCCTACGCCACTCTTACCAGGCAAGCCTACCTTAAATGAGAACTCACCAGATTCATCATAAAAGCCGCAGGTCTGCATCACTGCATTTATTCTTTTTGTCTGGCTCATAGTCAATATGGGATCTCCAGAAATGGACAAAAAATTATCGTCCACAAGATACATGAAGGTACTAGTAAGCTCTTTACATGTCATTTCTATGGAGCACATGCAGAAGTAAAATTCCAATACATCCTCTGGGTCATTTTCAATATTCCCAAGTGATTTTATGAAATTACACAATGCCTTATTTCTAAAACCTACAGATCGCTCAGAATGGGCTATCTCTTGAGAAAAATTTAATTTTTGCTTGGAACAAATAGATCTAATAAAAGTCAAAAATTCCTCAAAAGGTTTTTCTGTATTGCTGATAAGCAAGTCGCTAACAACCAGGGCACCCGCATTGATAAATGGGTTTCTTGGTATGCCGTGATCTGCTTCTAGCTGTAGTAAAGAATTAAAAGGGGTACCGGACGGTTCTACGCCTACCCTTTCCCACATATCGTCGCCGATTATTTTATAGGCCATGCTTAGTGCTAATACTTTAGAAATACTCTGTATTGAAAACTTGGTTTCCCAATCTCCTACTCCGTAGATTCCTCCTTCTATCGTGCGAAGGCAGGCACCAAATTTGTTAGGGTCTACCTTCGATAGTTCAGGTATATAATCTGCGACTTTGCCTTCATTTTCTTCACCACATATACGACTGTATATGTTATTCATTACTTGTTGATAATCAATTTTAGCACTCATTATTTCAAATGTACACTTTTTGATAAATAGAATGGATAAATTATTTGAATTTTAGTTTTGGGCGCGTGCTCAGCACCTCGCCTGCGCACACCGCGCTATCCTTTCCTACTCTCAGACATGTAGGCACATTCTCTCAACCACTTGGTCTGTCTATTCGTTTCCTCATAGCCAGCCCAAGTGGGAGTTCATTGTACCAACATATCTGCTCATACCACTTCTATCGCTCGCGCATTTGGCATTTTATTTCTGTTGATCTGTTTACCCTAAATAATAAAGATAATCCCATCATCAATCTCTATATAAATCGCATTAGGTAATATAAAATTGCTTTTTGGAACAAACCCCCGAGTGAGGGATAGAAAGGAATCGTGCGATAGCACGATGGACGTAGTACCGGAGCGCAGCGCAGTCCTGCATAGCCCGACGGCTGACTTTTTCGTCAGCCGGCAATCCCATATTATTATGATATATACAATCTTGCGTACATCAATAAAATTAGAAAAAAACTTAATTGAAATTTAGTGGCCCAGTTATTCTACTGTCTCTTAGTGAATCTCTAGCCTCACCATCTAAAACATGACTTTCGATATTTCTAGTTGTTCTACGAGAACTAAAAACACCAACAGCGTTGTTTGACAAATTCGTAAACGAAGGAATGATTTGTCCACTTGTAATACCCGTATTGGCTTGACCAATATTGATAAAGTCAAACAATTCTTGTCCACCAGCATCGTATTGCAAATCAATTTTTACAAATCTACGCAGGATATTTGGCTGAACTTCAATGTTGGCAGCAAGAAAACGGTAGAATTCTTCCCCATCATCGATTCTAAAAGTAGTTTGCGTCTGAAGATCTCCCACTGAGCTAGTAGCTCTTTGTAATTCACTTTCAACTAACCATTCTAGTGTTCTAGTATCTACCACTCCAGGATTATTAATATCTTCTTCAGTGTAAGTAATAATAAGACGTAAATCGTAAAATACTGCTGCTTGCTCATCAGAACGAAGTGTAAATGTCAATTCCCTATCGAATCTCAATCTTAAAGCGGTAGGAGGCTGTGAGCCAACCGTATGCTCTCCAATAACAGTCGTAGTTGCCTCCGTAAATAATTGTTCATCCGGTCCTATAAGTTGAAAGTTTACCTGATCATTTTCAAGCAATCCTAATGCTTCAATGTCTAATCTATATCCGATATTTGGGCTAATCAAAAAAGGGCCATCCTCTCTGATAAATCCTTCATCTTCAAGATTCACTCTTTCTAGTACAACCGATTGACCGTTGGTCATATTGGTAACTCTTGCTTGCACTTCCGGGCCATAAAATACAGAATCCGGATTCATAGCTAGTATCTCTGGGCTTACGTCTCGGTCGATAAAGGCACGCTCAATTCTGAAATAGTTAACTTCTTCTCCAGCATCAATCAAAGCAAAAACGACAGGTATGTTCTCAAAATCACCAACGATGTTAATGTCATTGTCACACGAAAAGATTCCTGCAAGTACCAAAAAACCAATTATTACTCTAAACTTATTCATGTGGCGAAATTAATTCAATTCCCTGAGATAACGTAATAAATAGGTGGCTTATTCCTTGCTAAAAAGACTGTTTTTTGACATATATAAGCTTCCTACAGCTTCTACAAGCATAGTTCTATTGTCCTTGCCGGTGACTAGACACATATTGCAATAAAATTTAACATAATTTAATCTGCATCCAAGCAATTTATTTACCTTGCGGCAAGTATATTATAGAAAGGAAAAATCAAACAAATAATGTCAGTTTCAAAGGAAGTTAAGAGAATCACCACACATATTCTCAAAGCCATGAAAGATAAAACGGAGAAGATAAGTATGCTCACAGCCTACGACTACTCCATGGCGAGAATATTAGATGATGCTGGCATAGATATTTTGTTGGTTGGGGATTCTGCCTCTAATGTAATGGCTGGCCATGAAACTACCCTTCCTATCACCCTAGACCAAATGATCTATCATGCGGCTTCTGTGGTCCGAGGGGTTCAAAAAGCATTTGTGGTAGTAGATCTGCCCTTTGGAAGTTATCAAAGTAATAGCACAAAGGCACTTGAGTCTGCCATTCGTATAATGAAGGAATCTGGAGCTCATGGCGTAAAATTAGAGGGAGGCGCTGAAATCGCGGAATCTATCACAAAGATATTGTCTGCAGGTATCCCAGTGATGGGCCACCTGGGCTTAACACCTCAATCCATTTATAAGTTTGGTACCTATACTGTCCGCGCTCGTGAAGCAGAAGAGGCCAAGAAGTTAAAATCTGATGCTAAGCTGCTAGATAAACTAGGATGTTTTGGGATAGTGCTAGAAAAGATACCTGCTAAGCTAGGCAAGTCCGTTTCTAAGTCTGTTTCTATTCCAACAATTGGCATAGGAGCCGGGCCGGATACAGATGGTCAAGTACTCGTTACTCATGATCTACTGGGAATAACAAAAGAGTTTCAGCCGAGATTTTTGAGAAGGTATATGGAACTGCATGAAGACATGAAAGTAGCTGTTCAATCCTATATCAAGGACGTCAAGAGCAATGATTTTCCAAACAAATCGGAAGCCTACTGATTTATCCGTTATGATTCATCTTAAAAAAATTGGATTTGTAGTTTTTATAATAGCTATAGGTGCTGGCGTATTTGCTTATCTCAAGTATCAAGCTATTTTTGATCCTAATGTTCCAGATGACTTGAGTGAAGCCTACCTCTATGTGCCTACAGATACGGATTATGAGGGAATAAAACGATTGCTAGAAGAACAGAACTTTCTCATAAATCCTGAGTCATTTGATGAAGTGGCTTCATTGATGAAGTATGACAAGAATATAATACGGCCTGGTAGATTTGAGATTAAATCTGGTTGGAGTAATAGAGAACTGATTCAGCACTTGCGATCCGGTAAGCAAGCCAGTGTAAATTTGGTACTCAATAATGAAAGACTAATCACTGAAGTCGCAGGAAAATTAAGTAGCTTTATCGAAGCAGATAGTGTAGCGATTCTGAATTCGCTCCAATCTCCATCTTTGCTGGAAAAACTAGGTCTCAGTTCTGAAACCATTATGACTATTTTTATTCCAAATACATATCGCGTGTATTGGAATACTACTCCAGATAGGTTAATTGAAAGATTGATTGCCGAAAGAGACAAATTTTGGTCAAGCGATGAACGTGATGAGAAGAGGGAGCAACTTGGTTTATCAAGGGAAGAAGTTTATACCTTAGCCTCTATTGTAGAAAAGGAGACAAACTATAATCCGGAAAAGCCAAATGTAGCTGGAGTATATCTTAATAGACTAAAAAAAGATATTGCGCTGCAGGCTGATCCAACTGTTGTATTCGCCAATAAAGATTTCAGTATAAGACGGGTATTAAATCGTCATTTAGAAATTGACTCCCCTTACAATACCTATAAGTACCCAGGCCTACCTCCTGGCCCTATAGCTATGGCGTCCATATCTAGTATAGATGCTGTGCTTCAAAATAAGCAACATAAGTACATTTATTTCTGCGCCAAGCCTGACAATTCTGGTCAACACGCTTTTGCCAAAAATTTAAGTGAGCATAATGCAAATGCTCGCAAGTTTCAGAAGTGGTTGAATAAACAACGTATTTACAGGTAGCTTCGACCTAATATTTCAATAAACCCTCTACGCTCAATCTAGTGCTAATCTACTGTAAATCAACACCTTAAGATACATCGAGTAAACTTGACAGTTTTAATCACCCTAAAGGTCTCTGCTTCAGGGTACTATCGTTCATTATGGAATGAAATTAGCATTGTTAATATGTGACATGTATCAAAAGTCGGTGCGTGTCACATTAAACCAATCAAATAAGTACATGTGAAGAGCCAACACGGTATACTACACTATTACTTATTATTGATGAATGAGAATATAATAGTGCTAGGAAACCACCCTCTACCCTCTCGACTGGATATCTATAGCTTGCTAAAGCTATGGGGTGCTACTCTATTACTTTTATCTAGTACTATTTATTTATCAGCAAATGCACCTTCCGATTCTAATCTAACCGAAGAGATAGAAAGAATACTGAAGAAATCAAATCAGCAATCTTACTTTGAGAAAAATATTGGTCAATGGCATGCCTCTTTTGCCGGACTTGCGAAGGTGAGTAATATGACGGCTAGATTTTATGAGGACAAGGT
Source organism: uncultured Saprospiraceae bacterium (assembly GCA_964481325.1). Lineage (GTDB taxonomy): Bacteria > Bacteroidota > Bacteroidia > Chitinophagales > Saprospiraceae > JALZVN01. The sequence goes on along the minus strand of CAYZUW010000139.1, from coordinate 219 downwards.
TTCATTCATCATGGAAAGTGATGATAAGCAAGATGTTTTTGTTTACAATATGCGTTTTCTAGATGTTAGTAAACAACATAAGTTATCATTCAAAAATAGAAAAGACGGGATCAAAAATTATATAGGTTGTGTTGATGAAGTTCCTCTTTTTGAAGAAGTTCTTTATGAGAACATATATCCAAATATAGATCTTAGGTTTTACATTAATGCGCAAAAAAA
>CAYZUW010000138.1:0-10033 GCA_964481325.1 uncultured Saprospiraceae bacterium | reverse complement strand
ATACTTAACAAATATTGCAGCAAATTCACAACATATTACTTTTCAGTGATTTAGCATTTAATTACCGAACCATTGTTAAATGCGAAAATTAAACTCTAGCACATAGGGTATATAGTGGAGAGTCTGGTCACGTCCCACTTTATTGGGATCGTGATGGCCCCAAATTTATAAAAAACTAAATTTTAGTTCAGGAATAACAGCAGTAGGAGAGGAATGTACATAGCGCCGTCTATACCTCCCGTAAAAAACCAATCATGCGTTTGGTGAGTAGCTAAGCCAATCAGCCCATAAGTGATCAGATTCGTGCCTATATGTATAAAGAGGTGAGTAGTGCTTAGTTGACCTAGGAAGGAAAGATGACACATTAAAAGAGAGCAACTAATCAATAAAAAAAGTGACAAGTATAGTGTTTTATTTTTTCCAATAAGATTGGCAATAGTTTTTACACCAGTCAATTGATCGACCTCCAAATCTCTAATGTCAAAGGGCAAGGTGATCGCAAAAATATATAGAAACCTTTCTAGAAAAAGTACTATAAAGAGCTTATCAAACAACTGTAATCTTTCTGAAGATGCAGGTAGGACAACTGTCAAAATTGCCCAAACAAATGAAATGACAAAAATTTTCACAAAATGTAAATCTCGAAGTCGCTTTCCATTTTTGAAAATAGGTAGCACGTACAATAAGGACAATGCGCCAGGGATGAGAAGAATTATTATTTGGCTTTTGGAAAGTTGAAAAAATAATACAATCGAAATAATAAAAGCTATGGCACTCACTACGAAAATAGTTGTTTTCAGCTGAGCTATCTTGTAGAAACGGTCTTCCTTATCTAAAGGACCCACTTTTTGTAGGCCTATAAATCGGTGTAAAGAATAGAGCCATGTACTGTTTGCCAAAAGAAATAGAGCAGTATTATCTACGACTAAATTACCAGTGAGAAAATGATTGGTATAAATATATAAAGCCATAGCTGCACCTGCTATCCAAACATTGGTGTACAATACGATATCAATAGCTTTGCGCAATACTCCCATTGAGATATGTAATCAAAATGGTTTAGAAATACTTAAAATTATGATTTTTCTTTATAGCGAGCAATACTTCGTAAATCAACTTGATTACATTTTCTACGTCATCCTTGTCAGCCATCTCCACAGTCGTATGCATATAACGAAGCGGTAAAGAAATCAAGGCAGATGGAACGCCACCATTGGAGTAGGCAAATGCATCAGTATCTGTACCTGTAGACCTAGAGGCAGCTTCTCTTTGAAAAGGAATTTTTTTCTTGTCTGCTGTTTGTTCTATAAGTTTAAGCAAATTATTATGCACAGCTGGGGCATACGTGAGGCTTGGGCCATCTCCACATTTGACATCACCCGTCTTTTTTGTATTCACTAATGGTGTGCTAGAATCATGCGTGACGTCTGTGACTATGGCTACATTTGGTTTTATAGTATTGGCGATCATTTCAGCACCTCTTAGCCCTACTTCTTCTTGTACTGCATTCACGATATATAATGTATAAGGAAGCTTTTTCTTTTTGGTTTTGAGCATGCGAGCCACTTCTGCAATGCAAAAACCACCCATCTTGTTATCTAAGGCTTTACCGACGTAAAATCGATTGTTGAGTTTAATCATTTCGTCTTCGTAGGTAATGACACAGCCTACATGGACACCCATTTTTTCTACTTCTTCCTTTGACTTTGCTCCAATATCGATAAAGATATTATCTGTCGATGGACCTGTAACCGCATTTTTACCTTTTCTTGTATGAATGGCAGGCCATCCAAATACGCCCTTGACGATGCCTTTCTTAGTATGTATGTCTACTCGCTTTGAGGGGGCAATATGATGATCAGACCCACCGTTTCTGACCACACTAATAAATCCTTTTTCAGAGATATAGTGTACAAACCAAGAAATTTCGTCAGCATGGGCTTCGATCACTACTTTGTATTCCTTTCCAGGATTGATTATGGCATAGGCAGTTCCATAATTATCAATTTCCCATTCATCCACATACGGTTTGATGTATTCTAGCCAAAGCTTTTGACCTGGTGCTTCAAATCCAGTTGGAGAAGCATTGTTAAGGTATTTAGTCAAAAAAGCCTCTGATTGTTTATTTATAAATGCCATTGCAGTTTAACTTCGGTTATTTAATATAGTGTTAGTTAATAGCTTATCAAACGTGGGTATCGAGCCATTGTTTAGGATCTTTACGCCAGTTTTGTATTGTTTCCAAATCTGAATCCTTAATGTAGTTGGCCTTGATAGCTTCCACTAGCATAATCGGGAAGCTGGAAAGTGTTTTGTATTGGCAATTGTGCTCAGCAAAATTGACGTCAGCTTGGTCAAAACCATAACTAAAAATAGCTAAGACACCAATGACTTTCAATCCATCTGCTCTTAGATTTTCTACCGCTTTTAAGCAACTGCCGCCTGTGGATATTAGATCTTCAATGACGAGTACTTTTTGTCCCGTTTCAAACTTTCCTTCCGTCATTTTTTGACGTCCATGACCTTTAGCCTTGCTGCGTACATATACCATAGGTTCCTCCTTGGCATCACTTAACAAGGTAGCAAAAGGAATTCCGCTAGTGGCTACTCCTGCTATTATGTCATATTCACCAAAGTGCGAAGAGGCTTCCTTCAGCGCGTTTTTAACCTTTGTGCGAACTTCTGGAAAGGATAGGATAAGTCTGTTATCACAATAAATAGGGGATTTGATGCCAGACGCCCATGTAAATGGATTTTGCGGACTTAACTTTATTGCATTTATTTGCAATAGGTAGGATGCCACATTTTTGGCTATATTGTCTGTCATAACAGAAGATAAGTGTTTTTAAGTATTTTGTTTATCGCACAAAGAAACATAAATTATTAGAATTGATGAAGATTTATATTCAAGAAACACCACTTTATTTATGCCAGAATGCAGTGGATTTAAACATAGATTTGACTGTAAACAAGGTATTGGTTACTAAGTATACTGGAAAAATAAAACACCTTCTCAACCATATAGATTTGCTCGAGAAGAGTAAGAAAATGAATGCGGTTATCCTCGAATACAAGAATCCAGAAATACTAATTGCTGATTTTCTTAATTTATTCAAAGTACTACCTGCAGCTGGGGCTTTGGTAATTAATGAGCTCGAAGAATACCTGATGATTCATAGGTTAGGGTACTGGGATCTCCCAAAAGGTAAGATTGAAAAGGGAGAAGGAGTGCGAAAAGCCGCCTTAAGAGAAATTGAAGAGGAAACTGGAGCAAGGGATGTTATCCTCAAAAAATACCTATTGACTACTTGGCATACCTATAAAATAAAGAAAAAACGCTATTTGAAGAAGACATTTTGGTATTCAGCAATTGCTCCGAAGCAATATTTAGTAGCTCAGGCAGAAGAAAACATCGAACAGGCAGTGTGGAAGAAATTCAATGAAATTGATCTTAATCAGGAGCCTATATATAAAAATATCTTAGATGTTATTGAATCATCTATAGCATAAGTATCATTTTTGGAACAAAGTCTTTTGCTGATATGTTAGAGATAGGTAATTCCACGTCCTATACTTACCGAACATATTTTTAAAACACTCAAATTATTAAAATGCAGCGTTTTGCTTTGACCCTGATGATGGGTCTATTTATGCCTAGTTTTCCCCTCCAAGCACAGTCCGCAACCACTCAAATATCATCTCTTTTCAGTGAAGTATTAAGATCCAATCCTATTGTTGAAGATGATGATTGGACATATTTCCAAGACCTTGACAATAAGCTGTTTCTTATCGATTTTGAATCTTTGAGCATGAATCTAGTGGAGATTGTATTGCGTAATAATAAAACGGGAAAGATAGTTTACCGAGAAGATGTATTTGATCTTCCAGTCAACTCTATTTACGAATTTGACTATACGACCTATCTCAAAGGAAGCTATACCATTGAGCTTCGCTCTTTTGTGCGGACTATCGCGCATGATATAGAGTTTCATTAAGTTACTTATTATTTTTTTAGGGTCACCGCCAGTGTTCAATTAATTAATTTTGGGATTCTGCAAAATAGAATCTAGTTTTTTTGTATTCAATTAATAACAACCTGTTTAGGTACCTGAGACTTTTATACTCAACGGAAATTAGTTTTGGACTTTTCTGCTTTTTCTTTTGCCCACTTTCTGCGTTGAAAATACTCGCTAATGCTAAGGCACTCTGGCAGCCCACCCGCAAGCGGTTCTCTTCGTTGAAAAGATTCACAGAATCTTTTCTGCTACGCACCACTTCGTTCATCGCCCTGATTTTGACCAAAATAAAATCGCATAAATTGCCCCAAACCATATTCCGTTGAGTATATTATTTCCATTAGACTATAATTACTCTTCAGAAGTTTCTTATTTTCAGATATATTGAAATTGTTATATTTGAGTTTTCGGAGTAGACTCAGTTTTATAAATTGGATGAAACCTTAACAAAAATCTTTTTTAAGGGTATACCAAATTGAAACATAACAAGATAGGCTTGCATGCAAGAAAGGCATAAGAATAGAAAAATATATTTTGAGGAGCAAGGAATTACAACGACTCAATACGTTATTCCTTACTTAGAAGAGGTCATGACAATAGATAGCAATACAAGGGTCTTGGAGATAGGCTGTGGAGAAGGTGGCAACTTATTGCCATTTGTAGAAAGAGGATGTGAAGTGGTCGGTATTGATTTGAATTGTCCCCAAATAGAACGTGCAAAACAGTATATCATAGAAGAAAAACCTGGTGCAAAAGCGAGCTTAATCTGTGAAGATATTTATAATATCGATCCAAAAGAGATAGGAAGTTTTGACCTTATTTTTATGAGAGATGTTATTGAGCATATCCATAATCAGGAAAAGTTTATGCCTTTTTTAGCGAATTTTATCACGGCTAATGGCAAGATATTTTTTGGATTTCCACCTTGGAGAATGCCTTTTGGTGGGCATCAGCAAATATGTAGAAGTGGTCTACTAAGTAAACTACCTTTTTATCATCTGTTGCCTATGCCAATTTACAAAGTGGTCTTGAAAGCATTCGGGGAGCCAAGCAAAACTATAGAAGATCTGGTGGAAATTAAAGAAACGGGTATAAGTATTCGACGTTTTGAAAGTATTGTATCGGCAAGTGGATATAAATACGATAAAAAGGACTTATACTTTATTAATCCCAACTACAAAATCAAATTTGGCTTAACACCGCGATTACTTCCTTCCTTAATAAAACATATTCCTTACATTAGAGACTACTTTACTACCTGTTATTATTGCGTGATTCATAAGAATTAGTAATTTTGACTAGCTTTTAGAACTGTTTTAATTCATTGTTTTATATCTACTTAGACCTAGCAAATGACTAGAAAGAAAAATACTACCTCTTCAGTAATTTATACTTTAATTGCCGTACTGGCATTGTTTCTTTTCAAGCAATATGAAACGGGAGAGTTCCCATTTGGAGGGAGCATTAGTGAGATTACTTCCTCTTCTTCCTTGAAGCAAGGCGAGGTTCCTGCTAAAGTATATAATGTTCTGGAGTATATTAAAGCGCACGGTAAAGCAAAGGACGGATATGTGGGAGGACGAACCTTTGGCAATCGAGAAAAGATACTGCCAAAGGTGGATAGTCAAGGAAAAAAAATTAGGTACCAAGAATGGGATGTCAATCGAAAGATACAAGGCAAGAATCGAGGGGCAGAGCGAATGGTCACAGGCAGTGACGGTAGATCATGGTACACAAGTGACCACTATAAATCATTTACAGAGATAAAATAGCTATGAAACCAATTAAGCGTATAAAAGACCCATTTTTTAGTACTAGGAAGACACGGTATGCCTTTATTGATGGTAAGGCTTGTTCCAACATCAAAATGGCCTATGAGAAATTGGAAGAACAACTATCCTTTCCTGACTATTTTGGCTACAATTTAGATTCATTGGACGAGATGCTTTCTGATCTATCATGGATTTTGCAGCCTCGTATACGTTTGATTATCTTTGATATTCCTAGTTTGCTTAGCAAAGACCTTGACAACAAAGAGTCTTTTTTGGATATCATGAATGAGCATCAAAATAAACGACTAGAAGTAGTTTTAGTAGGACCAAGGCTTGCATAAACATCTTTCAATCTTTTATGGTTTTCTGTGTCTACTTATGGCGTAAAAATCAGATTCCTAACATAATACCAGATTTAGGCTAAAAATCCATAATTCTCCCATAATTCAGGCTGTATTAAAGCTTCTTTTTTGTATTTTGAGCTGAATTAATCGTGCTTTAACTGTTTTTTTAGCAACGAATTTTCTCGAAAAATTAAATAAGAATCTGAATTATGAAGAAAGGCCTACTATTAATGAATTATCTAATCTGTTGTGGTTTTTTACTTGCCCAAAATACGGGTGATACCATAAGAGTAAAATCATTTACATATGACAATCCATCTAGAGATTTGGTAGCGAGTTTCCCAGATGATCCTAATTTGACATTTGAAAAAGTTTTGCTCAAGTATTCTATGCGATGTAAGGATGGTCTAGTTTCTACTGTTTCAAGCCCGAATCTGGGCTGTGGACAATGGGATTTTTCGAATAACACGTATTTAGTTGACTCTTCGAAAGTGTCCATTCAACCAAACTTCATTCCAAGCCATTTTATAACCAACTTTGATGGAGATGAATTTCGATTTAGTGAAACTCCAGTGTACGATTATGAGCGTAGTTCAGAATTGGTGGTAACTGATGTTTCTGGTGATTTTCAAAACACAACTACGATAGGAAATGAAAACATCTCTTTAAATAGGGCATTAGCAACAAATAATGTTGCTGGTCGAAGTTTTTATTTATACACTGCTGAAGAATTGGAAGCTGCTGGAGCTACACCAGGTAATATTGAAGGTATAGAGTTGGATATTTCCTCTAATGCTAGTCAAGCTGGTTTCTTAAGAATCAATATGAAGCATACCACGAAGGAAGTATTGGATGGTGAAATAGATATGGATGGTTTTCAACAAGTTTACTATAACAATACGAACTTTGATGCTTCAGGATTAAATCCGTTTGTATTTAGTTCTCCGTTCGTTTGGGATGGCGTTTCTAACTTGCTTCTTGAATTTACTTTTACAAATGCAGTCTCATCGGAGCTTGCATCGACTGTTTTGAGAGGAGAAAGTACCGACGTTCCTATGGGAATGACTTCTACAAGTGAACAAGAATTTGAATTGGCTAATAGAACTTATATAGAGTGTCTAGATTATAAGGGAATTGGGGGCAACCAAAATAGAACCATAGAGGCATGGGTTCGCGCAGATGTAACGAATGCAATTGTTGATATAATGGCTTGGGGAATTGGTTCTACAACTCAAAAATATACATTCTTAATGACAAGTGGGAAATTAAGATTGGAAGTATCTGGAAGTGGTACAGTAGGAACTACAAGAATTGATGATGGTGAGTGGCACCATGTATCAGCGGTATTGAATGGAAATAATGTAGCTAATGTTCGGTTTTATATCGATGGGAGATTAGATCCAAATTCTGTAGTTGGAAATACAGCTATTAATACCGCGACGGAAACAAATGTAAGAGTTTCGAGAGGGATTAATAATAGATTTTTTACGGGTGGTGTAGATGATGTTAGGATATGGGATACAGCACTTGATGTAGAAACTATTAATAAATGGAAATCTTTAAAAATAAATGAAACACATCCGAATTATTCAAATTTGCAGCTGAATTTTGAATTTGATGGTACTGGTGATGATATTCAAGATAGTTCGCCGCATGGCAGAAACGCAAGAGTAATTGGAACGGAGATAAGATCAAGCCAGTCTAATGGAGCTTCCTTGTTTAAAGATTTTGTTCTTGAAAATCAAAGGCCTAAAGTAAACTTCTTACAAGGTAATGATGGCCAGATTACAACGGAAGAAATAACTATAGACAGGCCATTAGGAAAACAACCTCCTCATTTTGTAGCTACTAGAACTATCGAGCATACAAATCCCAACTTGGCTTTTGATGACAATATTCTTATTTCACCGGCAGTACAGTATTGGACTTTAGATACTAAGATTTATGACGCAGATACAGGTGCTATTATAGAAGAGAATAATGCTGCACAAGATGGTGTAATTAATGTAGTTGATTTAGAATATGATAGACGTTTCCCTTTTTATAATGAATTGGTATCCTTTGTTACACCCTATGGTATTGGTTTGGATTTAGGGGATAATGGGATTTCTTGGTATATAGATGTAACAGATTATCTGCCCATATTAAAAGGAGATAAAAGACTACAGATGACCTTGGGAGGTCAAAATCAAGAAGAAATGGATTTAGAATTTTTTTTCATTGTGGGTACTCCACCAAGAGATGTAATTCAGTTTGACCAGATTTGGCAAGGAACTAATCAAATAGGAATAGCATCCATTACCCAATTGGCAGAGGATGCAAAATTTGCACCTAAAGATGTAAATCTAAGTGCAGATGCAAGTACTTTTAAGCTAAAATCTTCCATTACTGGGCACGGAGTGCATGGAGAGTTTGGACAGAATGGAGGGATTGTAAGCCATAGAATATCGACGCCCGAAGGTTTTTTATTTGATTGGAATATCACGCAGGAATGTTCATTAAATCCAATTTTTCCACAAGGAGGTACGTGGGTTCATGATAGACAAGGATGGTGCCCAGGGGAACAAACTTTGATTACAGAAAATGATTTGACATCCGTTGTAGAACCAGGAGGAATCATTAATATTGATTACTCAACTTCAGCGCCTGCAGTCCCAACAGGAGATTATAGATATCATGTCGCACATCAAATTGTTGGGTATGGTGATCCCAATTTTCAAGTAGACGCGTCTGTAATAGAAATATCTGCGCCTAATAATTCTGCAGAATATAGAAGAGTGGGAGAGATTTGTGCCAATCCTATGATAACTATTAGGAATACGGGTGCAACTGAATTGACCTCTTTAGTGATTAATTATTGGATTAATGACTCGCAGAACCCTCAATCTTTTGAGTGGGAGGGAAGTTTGGATTTTATGGAGGCGGAAACGGTAACGATTCCAGCACCTAGAGATTTGTGGTTTGATTTGCTAGATGAGAATAATAGATTCCATGTTTTGATTGATAGCCCAAATGGGCAAGCCGATCAATACGAATACAACAATACTATGAGTTCTAATTTCGACTTTCCTGATGTCTTACCTGCTAATATTACAGTTGAGTTCAGAACAAATAATAGCCCTCAAGAAAACAGTTATGAATTGATAGATGCAGCAGGTAATGTGATTGGCTCTAACCCTTTAGCATCTAGCAATACATTTATATCTGATGATTATGAACTTATAGATGACTGTTACACACTTATTGTTAAAGATACTGGAGGTGATGGTCTTGAATGGTTTGCCAATCCGGCACAAGGAGTTGGAATTGCAAGAATTAAAAATGAAGCTGGTTCAATTTTAAGGACGTTCGAACCTGACTTTGGAGGGGGCTTTGAATTCAGATTTACTACTGACTTTGTGGTATCAGTTCAAGATTTGGAGTTCATACGAAGTATTGAGGTATTTCCGAATCCTGCAAGCGACATAGTTACCATAGAAGCCAATGATATGAATGATACGAATGTGTTTTTGACAGATGTATTGGGTAGAAATGTGTCTGCTTCTATCATGAGTAAAACGGATAATTCTATTTCATTTAATGTTCAATTTTTGAATTCGGGTGTTTACTTTATAGTCTTGAAAAAAGACGATGTACGTACTACACGTAAATTGATTATTGAATAATTGAACAAATATTAAAATTGAAAAGCAGTTTTGAATACAAATTCAAAGCTGCTTTTTTTATAATCCAATCAATTCAAAGCTAATCTCAAATGCATAAATGCTGGGCATCGATTAGTGAATCCACTCCGGAAAGTAGCGAATTGCGAAAAATAGGCTAATTTGGATAAGATTTTTTATTTTAGAAATTCAGTGATGTCTGAGCATCAGTGGATTGAGAAAATGGAAAATATCGCCAA
>CAYZUW010000137.1:0-10050 GCA_964481325.1 uncultured Saprospiraceae bacterium | reverse complement strand
GCTAAAAGCAGACGCCAGAGACTTCGAAATTGCTATTAAGATCCTACAAGAGCTTAACATAACGAAAGTAAATCTGCTCACTAACAACCCAGCAAAAATGGCTGTATTTGAAAACAGCGATATTGAAGTTGTAAATCGAATCCCACTAATTACTGAGCCAATACCTGAGAACAAGGGTTATCTAGATACCAAACAGCAATTAATGGGGCATTTATTAGGCAAATAGCCTAAGTACTTTGTATTACCTTCTTACACTTCTCGAATTCTTGATTTAGATAATCCTGGTTTACATTTGAAGAAATCTATTCTAAGAGTTACCTTAGTTGCTATTACAAAACAACTACTTATGAAGTATAGATCATTTCTTTCCATCGCTATATTTATGTTGGCTGTTATTTCTTGTGATTCAGACTCAAGTCAAGAACCTACAAAACCAGACTTAAAAGCAAAAGCCAAGTTTATGGCAAATACTAAAAATGTGCTCAGTTTAGAACAAGCCAATCGTTTGGCACAGTTACCTCTTGAATGTATGCAAACTGAATTTCCCAATAAATTGGGTCAGACCCTAGGAAATGCTTCTGAGCTCAAAACACCTAAGACATTACATCCAGCCTTCTACGGTTGTTTTGATTGGCACTCAGCGGTACACGGCCACTGGTCATTGGTATATCTTTTAAAGAAGTATCCTAAATTGGACAAACGAGAGGAAGTATTGAAAAAACTGCGAGAGAATATATCAAAGGAAAATATTCAAATAGAAGTGAAATACTTCGACCCAAAACATAACAAATCGTATGAACGAACCTATGGATGGGCTTGGTTGTTAAAGTTAGCTGCTGAATTACACACTTGGGATGAACCTATAGCTAGAGAATTAGAAAATAATCTTGAACCCCTTACCAAATTAATTGCTGAAAAGTACATTAGCTTTCTACCAAAACTAAATTATCCAATTCGTGTAGGCGAACATACCAACACTGCCTTTGGTTTAAGTTTTGCTTTCGACTATGCACAACTTGTAAAAGATGATGCATTACTTAAAAGTATTAAGAGTAGAGCCAAAGATTATTATATGACGGATGCAGATTGCCCACTGACTTGGGAACCCAGTGGCTATGATTTTTTATCTCCTTGCTTTGAAGAAATAGATTTGATGCGTAGAGTGCTTTCTCCAAACGAATTCAAAAAATGGCTTAATGATTTCTTACCTACATTGAGTCAACAAGATTTCAAATTAGCAGTAGGTCAAGTCTCTGATAGAAAAGATGGCAAATTAGTTCACTTAGATGGATTGAATTTCAGTAGAGCATGGGTTATTTATGGTCTGATTAATGCTTATCCGGAATTCGAGCATTTAAGACAGATCGCGGATACGCATGTGGAGCATTCATTGCCTAGTCTAGTTGGAGACAGCTATGAAGGTGGTCATTGGTTAGGGAGCTTCGCTATTTATGCTTTGCAGCAACAACTCAATGAAAAGTAATTCACTTTGAAAAATTGGTTGAAAAATATTGGACCAGGGACACTGGTAACTGCGGCTTTTATTGGGCCTGGCACGGTAACAGTTTGCACCAAAGCCGGGGTAGCTTTTGGCTATGATTTATTATGGGCTCTAGCATTATCTACTGTAGCTTGTATGGTACTGCAAGAAATGGCAGCTCGATTAGGAATCATTACACAACAGGGATTAAGTACCGTTTTGCGTACTCAAATCAAAACACCAGTGCTTCGCTATGTCGTTTTATTAATAGTTATCTCCGCTATTTTTGTTGGAAACGCAGCGTATGAAGCAGGAAATATTAGTGGTGGTGTTTTAGGATTAAGTACAGTTGTTGAAGACCCTTATATTAATATCAGCAATTTCAAACTCAATTACTTGAGCTTAATTATCGGAGCTATTGCTTTTGTCTTTTTATTTATTGGAAACTACAAATTAATAGAGCGACTACTTTTTACTTTGGTTATATTTATGAGTATTGCTTTTATGCTTGCGGCCATTATCACACAACCTAATATACTCGATATTCTCAAAGGATTTATTCCTAACTTTTCTTCCGAAAAAACTTGGACAACGATAGCCTTGATAGGAACCACCGTAGTGCCCTATAATTTATTTTTGCACGCATCAGTAGTAAGTGAAAAATGGAAGTCCCCTGAAGATCTTGCCTTAGCCAAAAAAGATACACAGATTGCTATCCTTATTGGTGGTATCATTTCCATGGCCATCATCATTGCAGCTGCATCTGTTCAATCTGCGGAGATCAATAATGCCGCTGACTTGGCCTTGAGTTTAGAACCGCTGTTTGGAAAGGCAGCTAAATTAGTTTTGGGTCTTGGTCTTTTTGCAGCAGGAATAACGTCAGCTATAACCGCACCGATGGCAGCAGCATATGTAGTCAAAGGTTGCTTTGCTTGGGAAGATGGACTTCAATCAGTGAAGTTTAGAATGGTTTGGATGACTGTATTGTTCATTGGTATTTTATTTTCTTCTATTGGATTCAAGTCCATAGAAATTATAACTTTTGCGCAGATTGCCAATGGCTTATTACTTCCTTTTATAGCAGGCTTTTTACTCTGGGCTATGAATCAAAAAGAAGTACTTGGAAGATATGTCAATAATCAAAGACAAAACATCATTGCCCTAATCATAGTTTTAATAGCTATCGGTTTAGGATTAAAAAGTATTTGGAAAGTTTTATCTCCGCTTTTCTATGGATAGACATCAATTAAAACTAAATGCAGATTTAGGTGAAGGCGCTGGGAATGACTCAGTCCTAATGCCATACTTAGAGATGTGTAACATCTCTTGCGGTGCGCATGCTGGAGACCTTTCCGAGATAGAAAACACGATGAGATTAGCCCAAAAACATCAGATCAAAATAGGAGCACATCCCTCCTACCCAGATAGAGAAAATTTTGGTCGTCAAATCATGGATATTTCGGAAGCAGACTTGCTTAGTTCTTTGACGGAACAATTAGAAACATTCAAAGCAATAGCTAATAAACTTAATGTAACAGTACATCATATCAAAGCGCACGGTGCACTCTATCATCAAGTAGCCAGTAATGAAACCATAAAAAATATATTTTTACAAGCCGTTGATAATAGCTTTGATGATATTAATATAATTATCCCTTCTAGCTACTACGCCAAAATGTCAAACTTTGGTTACCATACATTACTCTATGAAGCTTTTGCCGATCGTCAATACCTACCCAATCTGCAGCTTCTCTCTAGAAGCCAAGCGGAAGCCCTTATCACAAATACGGAGGACTTGGCAAGCCAACTATACAAACTGTTGGAGTGTGGAAAAGTGTTTACTTCAGATGGTTCTTGGCAGGATATTTATTTTGATACCATTTGCATACATGGAGACTCTCCTGGTATTGCAGAACGTTTACCAATGGTAATTGCCATATTAGAAAATCAAATTTTTTGATTTTGAAAGTAGTTATTTCTAGATACGGAATGAAAGGTGTATTGCTCCAATGGCCCGCTAGAATTGATGAAGCTATCTTGAGAGAAATGACTCAATTTATTCAAAACATTCAACATGGTCAAGAGGAAATTGCAAATATACATCATGCCTATCATGAAGTATTAATTCAATACAAAAATAATATAGAAGCCTTTTCTAATCTCAAAATATATTTAAAAAATGTATTAGTAGGGCAAAAAAAATCAACTCTACCTAAAGCTACACTTTGGTTCATACCTGTCTGCTACGATGAAATTTTAGCACCAGATTTGTCTATGTATTTAGAACAAAAAGAGATTAACTTGGCGCAACTTATTGCCCTGCATACGGAATCAATATATACGATATACTTTACAGGTTTTCTTCCTGGTTTTTTATACATGGGTGGTCTTGACAACAAGCTAGCAATAGATAGAAAAAGTAACCCAAGCCGTCTGGTAAAAAAAGGGACTGTAGCCATTGGCGGTTCTCAGACAGGAGTGTATCCACAAGATAGCCCGGGCGGTTGGTATGGCATCGGCTATACCCCCATATCGTTTTTTGATGCTGCTAAAAAGGTACCCACTTGGTCAAAAACTGGGGATAAAATTCAATTCCTATCTGTGACTCAAGATGAAATAAAAAGCGTAGAAAATGAAATAGAAAAAGGAACTTATGCCATCAAATCTTCTCCGTATGAAAGCTAAATTAAATATCATACGGGCAGGTACATATGCAAGTATTCAAGATAATGGGAGAAATGCACATGTGCAGTATGGTGTTCCGGAAAGCGGTTTCATTGATAAAAAAGCCGCGCAAAAATTAAATAAGCTACTAGGAAATGAAATAAATGACGCTGTATTGGAATGGACACAAATAGGCCCTCAAGTCCAGTTCACTGAGTCTAGTCAAATAGCACTCAGTCATACATCTCCAACGACAACATTAAATGGAAATCGTATACGTGCCCAAAAAATAATTGAAGTTCCTAAAAATAGTTTATTAAATTTAGGCAATAACCCCAATGTAATTTACGCCTATCTCGCAATTAAAAAGGGTTTCAAAACGGACCGCGTATTACAAAGTCGCAGTTTTCAAATAGGGATTACACCATACGATACCATTCAAACGAATGAAGTACTCTACTACCTACCAAATAAAAGTAAAAAATCATTTTTTACAAAGCCTAGCTTTGAGCTACATCAATCCTTCGCTGACAATTTGGCTCGTATCATCGATTGCTATAAGGGACCAGAATACACACTTCTCAATAAGCAACAACAGAGTGAATTGGAACAATATTTTACATTATCTAATAAGCGAAACCGAATGGGATTGCAGATCAACGAACAAGTTCCTAATCAAATTCCGACCATGTTAAGTGTTCCGATTATGCCCGGTACAGTGCAACTTACCCCGAGCGGTAAGCTCATCGTCTTGAGCAAAGATTGTCAGACTACGGGTGGCTATCCGCGCATACTACATCTTTCTGAAAAAGCATTAGCACAACTATCTCAAACACTTCAGAATGTGCGATTTAGATTCAATATCATAGAGTATACATAGTATATATATTTGGGGATGCCCACTGTCTAGTTTCCGGCAAGGCCTTCATCTAGTCGTGGTCGGACTGTACATTATATGGCGTGATTTTGCGCCAAAAAATCTGCCTACCCATACACCATGCCATTTCCATACCTCATCTCAACGCACTCCGTTTGACGCGCTTACCTGTCTATCGGCAGGCTAGATCGCCTTCGGCGAGTCGCGCTTTCAGCAATTCATATACCTAACTACAATAGATATATCCAATGTCGTAACAATTAGATTCTATTTTGCATTTAAATAGTACTAAGGTTATTTTTAGTTATCCTGCTCCTTAAGTTAAAAGTATAAAACTATCTTTACGATACAATCAATATTATGGCAATAGATACAATGTGGACCGGATCAGAGAAATATCTCTGCGATAGAGAACTAGCACAAGCATTTCATATGGCAAGAGTCATAGGGATGCCTCTACTCATAGAAGGCGAACCTGGCACGGGAAAGACAGAACTCCCATTACAGTTTGCACAGGATATGAACTTAGATCTCTTTGTATATCCAGTAGGGTCAAAAAGTTCGGTAGAGCAATTTGTCGCAAAGTTCGACCACGTCAAGTATTTGAGAGATTCGCAGGTTGAAATCTTAAACGCCCAGCGGGAAGAAAAAGGAATGAAGAGTAGTCTCTCGACTGGTGGACGTCAAACAGAAAATTTGCAAGACTATGTATTAAAGGGACCAGCTACCAAAGCATTCTCTACACCCAATTCCGTCTTGCTGATAGATGAAATAGATAAGGCTCCAAGAGAATTCCCTAATGACCTACTATACGCACTGAGTCATAGAAAACTAGTTATGCCAGAAAGTGGCGAAGTCGTAGAAGTCAAAGAAGAGAATATGCCTGCCATTGTCATTACAAGTAACCGAGAGCAAGAATTGCCTACAGCTTTCAAAGGCAGATGTGTATATCATTACATTTCTTTTCCTACCAAAGATACCATGCACGAGATAGTACAAAAGCATTATCCAAAGATGAATGATGAGCTGCAAGACAAGTGTATCAATATGTTTTATCAGATGCGAAGTCTAGGCTTAGAGCGTGCGCCAGCTACTCGAGAGTTATTGAGTTGGATAAAATACCTAAGTTCTTTCAAAAAATCGGAGGCACTTACCAAAGTAAACAAAGTGGAAGGAATGGGTGTGCTCATAAAGAATCAAAAAGATTTGCAAAAAGTTCAGACACGCTTATTGGGTAAAAACCCAAACAATAATTAGATCACTATGTTTGACCAGCTTCCAGAGACTTTTAGGGCTTTTAAATTGAATGCAGATGTGCGCACACTTTTGCAATTGAGACAAGCTATGGACAGAGGTCTGGTCAAAACGATTGGTGATCTATACTACGTACTCAAAGGATTGGTGACTACAGCTCCTACAGATATAGGTCCCTTTTCTAAAGCCTTCTATGCGCATTTTTTATCCATAGATATAGTACCTGGTGAACCTTTAGAGGATGCCGTCATACGCAGTCATACTTTTCAGGAATGGAAAGATAAATTGGACGACGATGAAAAGATAGATATTCCTGATGTGGATTTAGTTAATCAATTCTTAGATGAAGTGCATACTACCTCATACGATATCAAGAATTTTCTTTCTGGGCAAGATATTTTGGATAAACGAGACCCTGACTTAGAGGATACCGATCCACCTGCAGATGGAGTACCTAGTGAAAAGCGAAATATACTTGACCGCATGGCCGATTATAGAGACGTACCCTTAGAGGAATTACTAAAAAGAATGCGAGAAGTCGCAAAGCATCAAAAGACACAGCATGAAGGCGGTGACTACTGGATAGGCTCAGGTGGTGTATCGCCATATGGCAACGGGGGTGCTGCTGCAGGTGGTATTAGAGTCGGTGGCGCAGGTGGTGGTAAAATGGCCAGAGCAGCTATTAATAATAGGGACTTCTACCCTGTTGACGCAAAGGCTCCTTTGAAAGATGACAATATAGACGCCGCCTTAGCCGCTCTTAAAGGAATTGAAGAAGGAAGTTCGGATATCATCTTGGATGTACCTGTGACGATCAAGGAAGGTCTCAAACAAGGAGGTCTCTTTCTACCCATTGAGAAGGAAAAAAGGCAACAACGCATCCAAGTTATCCTTATGATAGATAATGGCGGATGGTCTATGTCTCCATACATCCGCACGGTCCAAAAATTGTTTGCTAAGATGAAAACGCGTTTTGCGCATGATCTCAAGACCTACTATTTTCATAATACTATATATGGGGGTCTATATTTTGATGCGGCAAGAACTAAGTTTGAAGACATAGACAAGATTAATCTACAAGACAAGAACTACACTGTTTTTGTAATTGGTGATGCGGATATGGCCCCGTATGAATTACATAGAAATAGTATTAAAGATTGGCAAAAGCTCAATAAACATTTCAAGCGAATGGCTTGGCTCAATCCTATGTACGAAAACGAGTGGCATGCGTCCATGACTTGCTCCGTTATTGGACAAATTTTTCCTATGTTTGAGTTGACTCCTGCAGGTATTGAAGCTGCTGTCTTGGAGATGAATCGGAAGAGAAAATTTGGTGAAGAATGATAAATTATAAATGGTGAATTATAAACGAAGTGAAAAGTGTAAAATTAGTTGAAAGTGGAGAGTGGAAAATGGAAAACGTGAAATAAGTTGAAAGTGGAAAATAAAAAGCGATAAAGAAACTCAATTGAATTTTCATTGGTTAAAAAAAGCCTCAGAGTGCCTCCGCTGTTTATGGATTAGCGAATTCACTCACGAGGCTACTGGGTATAAATAGGGTTATACTTTTGGTTTCTTCGTTTGCTTTGAAATCAAATTTACTGTTGTGTTTATTTGTTTTTGTGTTTTTTGGATGAGGGATAGTAAGGATGCAGAGGAACGAAGCAGACCAAGACTGCCTTTCGCAGTCGAAGGTCCGGAACGAACGTGGAGTCCTGAATAGCGCGACCTAGTACATACGCTAAGCCGATTTTTCTATCGGCGTAGCGTATGTACTAGGGCATCCCCAAATACTCTTACCTCAACAAGGAAATATTTCCTTGCGAAGAAAAAGTATCACCATTGGTACAGGTCGCGGTAAAAATATATCCGAAGACATCAGGGTTCAAAGCCTGCCCATCGAATGTGCCATCCCATGTTTGACTTTGATCTGTCGCTTCGAAAACTCGCTCTCCCCAACGGTTGTATATTGCTAAATACATTTCTACAATTTGGTTACCATCTACTCGCAGTTGATCATTGTGATCATCCCCATTTGGCGTAAATGCATTTGGTACAAATATGAATGGTTCTGCACACGGTGTATCTGCCGGGATGACCACAACAGCCAACACAATGGAACAACCGTTCTCATCTGTAACGGTTACTTCGAAGGTAACTTCCTCCTCAAGAATAAATGTAGGATTGGCACTAGTCGGATCATCCAACAATTCTGCAGGGGACCAACTATATGTATAGTCATCATCTTCTGTAACACTTAATGTAACGGGTTGGCCAGTTATCAAATCAGAAGTCGTGATCGTAGCTTCTACCTCGTCGGCTAAATTTGTCAAATCTATTTCGAAACTTGTCACATCTGTACAGCCAAAATCATTGCTTGCAGTCAAGGTAAAAATCGTAGACTCCGTAGGAGAAACAATAACACTCGTCTCGCTAAGAAATTCATCTATCTGATCTTCTGGAGCCCATACGTATTCTGTAGGAATCTCTTCACTCAAGATGGACGCAGCCAATTCAATTTCATCTTGAATACATAGATTCAGACTTGCATTGCCCCCTTCGATATCGATGAGTCTACTTGTACTAAAAAATTCTACGACTTCACTTCCACAACCAAACTCGTTGGTCACCATCGCGAAATAAGTTGTCCCTGTACCAGGCTCTATTATTATGGTAGGATTATTAGAAATGATATCGGTAAAAGAAGGATCGTCAAACCATACTACTGTTTCTCCTTCATTTAGGTTAACTGAAAGCTCCCCCAACTCAGTACAAATATTTTCTTGTCCATCACCATCAATAGTTGGGTTTGGAGAGTCATAAACGTTTACTGACACGGTTCGTTCAATACTACAAGTATCTAAAGAAATATTACTAATAGTAACCGTAAACACTTGACTTTCTTGTGGATTTATAAACTGAGGATTCGGGCTTGTAGGGTCATCTAAATTATCGGCAGGTGACCATAAATAAGTATATTCATTATCTGGTTCTTCATTCAAGAATATATCTTCTCCCATGCATACGTTGAGCATATCATCAAAATTATCTTCATCGATAATGATCAAATCGACTGGAAGTGATTGAGCTGTCAATAATTCTACTTGGCAGCCCGAAGAAGTCGTTACAGTAAGTGTAGGATTTAATGATGTACTTTCGTCAATCGTAATTATAGGGTTCTGCTCATCGCTCGTCATACCATTACCAAAATCCCAGTCCCAAGCGACAATATCTGTGCCTATGGTTGAAGTCAAATCTGTAAACTGAATACTTGCCTGATCCCCACAAGATAAAAATGACGCGTCAAAATCAACATCTACTTCTTCTGTCGGAATGATTACATTCACTTCGCGAGTTGTCACACAAGATCCTAATTCTGGATTGCTAATCATAACGGTATACACAGTGCTTTCTGAAGGATTGGCTAAAGGATTAGCTGCAGTGGGGTTGTCCAAACCAATAGAGGGAGACCAAACATAGGTCAAGTCTAGATCTGCATTTGGATTAAGAGCTGTGGGCTCGTTACCGCAGACTGTGATTTCATCTTGTCCGAATTCAAAATCTATAATATTAATTTCTTGTTCAATGGTCGTGCTACCCTGGCAACCATTTTCAGCGGTAATGACTAATTCAATAGATAGTATTCCTTCCTCATCAAATGTGATAATTGGGTTCTCCTCTTGTGAAGTTTGAGTTGTACGGCCCCCCTGGCTAGACTGCTCGAAAGTCCAAATGAAATCAACTAATTCATCAGCTGCCAAAGTAGAATTATTAT
>CAYZUW010000136.1:0-10158 GCA_964481325.1 uncultured Saprospiraceae bacterium | reverse complement strand
CTATTGTATAGCAATCAATTTAATACAGAGAATAAACTCGGACAAGAGATAGGAATCAGCCGACTGTAAGGAGGCGTCCGAAGCATAGCTTGGAAGTAGAGCATGGACCGCAGCGAACGCGAAGTGATGGATAGCTCGGTCCCGACTTTTTCCGTCGGGATGGCCCATAATCCTCCATCTTGTTTTCTAAAAAATACACTATTGCGGAACAAGCTTGAGAATCTGGACCGCAAATTCATCCAGTTTTTGCCGCACAGCTTCTATGTCTTTAGATTGCAGAGAAGAGGAAAGCACATGAGCCTTAGTAGTCGGAAATGGCTCTTCTTGTATTTGCGAAGTGGGTGTGCGCACAAAGCCCATAAAATGTTTTATAGCATCAATCGAAATGACGCGATCTTTTTTGTCCTCACTCTCATAGTAGTAACCAACAAAAATGGGATCATCAATTTTTTCAAAATACTGAGTCTTTATCGTTTCGTCTATGAGTCCTTGTACGACAAGGGTGCCTTCCAACCTATACTTCATAGTCCAGTAGCCATGACAAATGGGAGGCATATTGAGTTTTCGATGTTTGGAGCCCAACAAATATCTGGCGATTTGCAAGCCCCAAGGTTTTGTCAACAGAGATGCACGTCTATCTACCAAGGCAAAATTGGGAGAAAACATAATGTGCCCTTCTACCAAATCCGGATTCTCCGCCGCCAGAGGGATAGCTAAAGTACTGCCAGTAGAGCAGGACATGATGATTACCTTTTCACCTAATACTTGCGCCATGGCAATAGCTTCCTTAGCATCATCGATGAGCATTTTAGGCGTCAAGGTTTTAAAGGTAGTGCTATCCTTGATGCCATGTTGCGCTAGTCTGGGGAGAATCATATTCATCCCATACTTCTTGGCAAAATCTAAATGCACCGGATTGCTCTCCATAGGGGAGGCGGAAAAACCATGCAGGTACACTATGGCATATTCCGTCTTTGTTTGTGTACTATCTGGCCAGGCGATTCGAGATTGATTGTCTGGTTTTAGATTTTTTATTGTAGATTCTTTTTGCGCGAGATATTGCTCCAGTTCATCTATACGCAATTTCGTCGGGGCTATGGAATAATCCATATCAGGATAGTCAGGTCGTGGCCCGAGTAGATAGCCTACCACCAAAAGCGCTATCAACAATAAAAAAAAGTAAAGTATTTTTTTGAGCACCTGGTAGATTATTTCTTTTTGAGGTATTGTGTCTTGAGTACCAGCGTAGATTTGCCAGAGCGACATTCTATATTATCAAAATCATCCTCTATCAATCTGATATTTTTGAACACCGTCCCCCGCTTGAGATTCGTGTTTGTTCCTTTCAATTTCAAATCCCGATTCAACATCACTGCATCTCCTTCCTTGAGTTCGTTACCGTTACTATCCTTGGTCATAATTTATTTTTGAGTAAAAATAGTCAATTTTTAATGTACAATGACTCAAATACTAATGTAGCCTGTTGAATTTTCAATTGTTCATTTTTAATTGATCATTGAGTCCACTCCGGAAACTAGCGGACTGCAAAAAATGGACTATTTTGGATGAGATTTTTCATTTTCGAAATTCAGGGACAATGTTTTAATAAGTGCCTAATTTAGAGGCAGCTATCTTTGTTCTAGACAAGTTAAAAAAGCAAGGCATAGCCTTTGGTGCTATGGCGCGCTTTTTTAAGGAAGTATAGAGCAATGAGAGCAAGTCTAAATCTGGCAATTATTAAGATTTTGTCACTGCACGATGCCTTAGCATCAGTGGATTGAGAAAATGGAAAATATCCAAAAGAGACATTTTGTGGTTTCGTAAGTTTTCGGAGTGGACTCATCATTAATAATTGTTTACCTTAGTTATATGATTGCCATCACCGTATTAGCTATTCCTATGTATTTTGGCCTTATGGCTATAGAGTTGGTCTATGAGGCCATCACTAAAAAGCATACCTATAGACTGAGCGATGCCATCACCAATATCAGTTCAGGAACCTTGCAGCAGACGACGGGTGTATTTTTTAAGATTCTAAAGATTGGAATTTATGCTGCTATATTCAACCAGTTTGCTTTCTTTCATTTGCCCAATAATGCCTGGACATTCACGGCACTATTTATTCTCTACGATTTGATTTATTACTGGGAGCATCGCTTGGCGCATACGGTGAGTTTATTTTGGGGAGGGCACATAGTACATCATCAAAGTGAAGACTATAATCTATCTGTGGCTTTGCGACAATCTTCCACGAGTTTTATCTGGGGCTTTCCTTTTTTCTTACCCTTGGCTTTATTAGGGTTTGATCCAAAAATGTTACTCTTGGTTGGAGGAATAAACTTGTTGTATCAGTTCTGGATACATACGGAGCACATCGATAGACTACCCAATTGGTTTGAGGCGGTTATGAACACTCCTTCACATCACCGAGTTCATCATGGACGCAACCCAAAGTACATCGACAAGAACTTTGCGGGTGTATTTATCCTCTGGGATCGGATGTTCGGATCCTTTAAAGCTGAGGAAGAACGACCTTCTTACGGAGTGACTACTCCAGTCAAAAGTTGGAATCCAGTTTACGCCAATTTTGCGCACTACATTGAATTATTTAAAACAACGCGTCAGTCTCGTTCATATAAAGATACCCTCAAGATGCTTTTCTATAAACCCGGTTGGATGCCATCATATCTTGGCGGCTATCAAGCCCCAACAGAACTAAAAGAAGATTATAAAAAGTACAACCCTCAAGTGGGGCCTACGATTGGAAAATATGTCTTCGCTCATTTTCTGATTCTTTTGATATTAGTACCCTTATTCTTTGCTGTACAGGAAGAGCTACCTATGGCGCAGCGCTTTTTGTATGCCGTGTGGATTGTGATGACTACTCTATCTTTTGGATTTATGTTTGAGAAAAAAGCGACTTGGTTGTGGTACTATGAAATTATACGGATGATAGGCTTGGTTGGAATAGGATATCTGATTGCGAGTACTCTTATTGTAAGCATTCCTTTAGCTTTAGTAAGCACATTTGTTATTGGTTTATTCAGTTTACTTTATTTTTATTTTTACATTAGGAATGAGTAGTTTTAAATATTGCTCTTAAAAGTAAATTTTTTATTCCATGCGATTTTCAAATAACGCTCTCTTTCAATGGTTGTTTTGCTTTCTCTCCATTCTGTTGCTATGGAGATGTACCCCTAAAGCAACAAAAACAATCACCGCGAGCCCACCCACCTTCACCAAATCAGACGAGCCTTTTGCCAATGTGTATAAGATATTAGATGGGACATGGATAGGGGAGTTCACCATCTATGAAGATCCAAATCCACGACCCGTCGCAGAAATGGAGATGAAAAAATTGACTAGAGCGCAGATAGAAAGACCAGAGCTGAAGGTGAGTAATCAGATTAAGGTAAAGCAAGTCTATACTTCAGAAAATCCCTATTACCAGACAGTTACCATCACCGATACCTATCCAGATACAGGCAAACAAGAGGTGAGTAGAGGGGCTAACAAAGTCGAAAACGGAGAGATGTGGTGTGTGGTCAACAAACCTACAGAGACCATTATCCATAAAGGCAGTACAGATGGACCCAGTACCATCATCTGGCAATCCAATCAATCCTCTCCGCAAAAAATAGAATACTTCTACGAATCTGTAGACGAACAGTTTTATGAAATCATAGGCTACGGGTATTACGAGGGAGACAATACTGCGCTTTCTCCTAGACTATGGTTCTACGGTAAATATGCACGGCAGTAGTTTTTTATAGGCATAAACAAATAAACAGAACTTCGGAAGTGAAATTTCATTCTTCGAACCGAAATTCCAATAGGTGTAGAAAGTATAATATCTACCATCTTATTTTTCCTCAAATTTTAGAGAGATAGAATTCACACAATGTCGAAGATTCTTTGCAGTAAATCTTTCTCCTTTGAAAACGTGTCCAAGGTGCCCTTTGCAGTTGGCACATACGATTTCTATTCTTCTACCATCTGCGTCAGGAACTTGTTCTACAGCGCCCTCGATTTCGTCATCGAAGCTGGGCCATCCGCAGCCCGAGTCAAACTTGTGTTCCGACTTGTATAAGGGAGTATCGCATTGCTTGCAAGAATACACTCCATCTTCGTAGTGCTTATTGTATTCGCCTGTATGAGGTCTTTCTGTACCTTTATGGAGAATGACGCGCTCTTCTTCTGGGTTCAATTTGTTCATAATCACTTTATTATTTAGTTAGATAACAAATGGAGCCCGACTAGGTTTATTTTTTGGATGAGACTAGATCGCCATGATGTCTTTCTCCTTGGCCTCTGTCAGATTGTCCACTTCACTACCATATCCTTTGAGCAAACCCTGGATTTGATCTTCTTTCTTTTTTCCCTCATCTTCAGGGTAGCCATTTTTTACTTCCTTCTTGACGGCATCCATCATTTTCTGACGAGTGAGACGGAGCGCAATTTTGGTTTCTTCTCCTGCCGCTTTTACTTGTTTTACCAAGTCTTTTCTACGCTCTTCTGTCAAAGGCGGTATCGTAATACGAACAAATTCTCCATCATTCATAGGTGTAAGCCCTAGATTGGCTTTAAAGATAGCTTGCTCAATATTAGCCAGCATCCCTTTTTCCCATGGTTGGATAGAAATGGTTTTAGAATCAGGGGTACTCATATTGGCTACCTGTGAAATAGGAGTAGGCGTCCCGTAGTAGTCTACCATAAGACCATCTAACATAGCAGGGCTTGCTTTTCCAGCTCTAATCTTAGTGAGTTCTTTCTTAAGGTGCTCCATACTGTCATTCATGGCAGTACGCTCCTGCTTAATATATTCTTCTAAAGTTAATTCCATGACTATTTATGTATTTGAATGCTAATATAAGAATATAATAAAAATCTTGAAATTTTTGTCAGCGAAGATGCCTTATTGTTAAAAAGCACTCAAAATTGTTAGTTTTAGCACTAAAAGAAGGACTTTTTGATGTGATGCGAGCTTCCTAAAATATAGGTAGGAAGGTATATCTCTTTATAGCGGTTTAATAACGAGAAAAACGCGGGGGGAAGCGTTCTCTCATGACAAAGAATCTTAAAAGTTATAAATAACCTCATCTTCTCTTATCTCGATCTCATTGGTACCAGCAAGGTGATCGATAATATCTTCTATATTTTCTTCTATAGATTCATTCTGATTATGCAGTATGATATAGCTTTTCAATAAACTCAGTTCAGAAGGTCTATTTCCAGAGCGGATCAATCTTTTAATCGTTTCGTTGGCTGCTATCTTCACCCCTTGTGCAGAGTCACTACCATTGGTCAGTATGTCTAAAGCGGTATTTCCTAAACTAAGATTGCCTTTAGGTTCGATTTGTTCTGCATGATCAAGTTCATTGCTTAGCGAATGAAGCGATTGTTCTACTTCTTTCTCCGTCTCATTTTCTATGTCGACGACTTCAACGCCCTTATTGGGTTCGACAGACTCTTGGTTGGAGTAGTTAGCAATATTTTTTTTCTTGTTTTTAACTCTTATGCAATCTCGACCAACTGAATTCAGATAATATACGATGTTATCGTATTGTTTGTCATTAGATAAGATGGCAAATTCAATGTCCTTATTTATCTTTTCATGCATTTGTCCCATCAAAAAGGACATAGAAAGTGCCAAAGCGTCTTCTTTGTTAGAGATTTGGATCCACTTAGCATTTTTTCCTAACTTTTGTATCTTCTGGACTAGCGAGAAGGGCAGGTTGTTGATGCCTTCATTGATAAGAATGAAAATCTTGTCACAAATTTTTTCAAGCTTTTTGAACTTGATTTCTTTGAGGTCTTCGTATGAGATAAATACGTAGCGTATCTTACTATGACTATGCATTTGCAGATTGAATATTAAGGTCAAAAATTGTGTATCGGTGTAGGGTATAGAAATGATATGGTTGGGATTGCAAAATTAACTTTTTTTACCATATAAAAAAGTAAACCTTACTTGACTATGTACAAAACTGGAGAAAAAATTCTCAATTACTACTTTCTAGCGAAACTGTATATTTAAAAAAAAAAAGAACTCTTTTACTTTATTAATTGCTTAATCTTTATACCGAGTGCCGCAAAGACTAAAGTGGTAATAGGACTAAGCCAATTAAATATCGCAAACACAAAATATTCGGCTACACCAACACCTAAGACGCCAGACTGATAAGCGCCACATGTATTCCATGGTATCAGTACAGAAGTGACGGTGCCAGAATCTTCTAATGTTCGACTAAGATTCTCTGGAGCAAGTCCACGATCTTCATACGCTTTCTTAAACATCCTTCCAGGTACGACTAAGGCAAGGTATTGATCTGAAGCAGTAATGTTAAGTGCAAGACAACTCGCTGCAGTACTAGCAAATAATCCGAAAGTAGATTTAGCCATACTTAATAACGACTTCGTAATCCTAGCCAAAGCACCAATACCATCCATGACCCCTCCAAAAATCATAGCGGCAATGATAAGGTAGATCGTCCACAGCATTCCTGCCATGCCTTTACCAGCCAAAAGGTCTGGCAGCTTTTCTTTTAACTTTTCAGGCAAGTCAGAACTACCGACAAAATCTGGCAGTGATAATTGAGTGCCTGTAAATAGACTACTCACTGTAGCGCTAAAGTATTCACTCATGCCAAGGGAGCTAGCACCTGTCAGCTCTTTGATGACTTCTGGTTGGAATATGATTGTGCATGCCGCTCCTAAAAGGGCTCCAATAGATAAGGCAATCACTGGTTTTGTCTTCATCATGATGATGGCCACCACTATGGCTGGTACAATAAATAGCCAAGGCGTGATATTGAATTTGTCCAAGAGCATATCATTGATGACCGTGTTCTCGTTGAGTTGTCCAGTGTTATCAGCTGTCAATCCTATGATCATGAAAATAATGAGTGTGATAAGTATAGTTGGTACGGTTGTCAAGGCCATGTATCGAATGTGGCTAAACAATTCGCCACCCGCCATAGCTGGAGCGAGATTGGTCGTGTCACTCAACGGAGACATCTTATCTCCAAAATAAGCACCTGATATAATAGCACCTGCTGCCATACCCAAGGATACCCCCATCGCGCCAGCAATCCCAATAAGGGCTATGCCCACCGTAGCGGTAGTCGTCCAGGAACTTCCAGTGGCTAAAGATATGATAGTGCATATCACTACGGATGCTGCTAAGAAAATCGTCGGATTGAGAATTTGCATTCCATAATAGACCATGGCTGGTACTATGCCCCCCATCATCCAAGTTCCCGCTAAGGCACCTACCAACAATAGTATCAACAAAGGCGTAAATACACTTTTGAGATTCTCCCATACTTCGCTAACCATGGTTTGTAAACTTACCTTATTGAATAGTCCTACCACGGCTGCGATGCCGCCCGCCATAAGAAGGATATAGTGATTGGAATAATCCCCTAACCATCCGCCATCTTTCCAGACGATATTGTACGCAAGTAAGCCTATGAGTATAACTACTGGTATAAGGGCTTCTAGCAGATTGAGTTCTTTGTTTTCTTGTATGTTTTGGTCCATCGTTGTTCGTATGTATTCCTAAAGATATTAAAAACTAGCAAAACCTATTTTGGGCAATGAGAATTATAGTCCTTATCGAAATCTGTTCCATCCCATTGGGCGATGCGTACAGCAGGAAGCCCTACAAGGATGAGGGGTGGAAGTGGCATGGTATAGAAGCGCCGGCGTAGAGACGCAATGCTTTGCGTCTGCGCGCAAGCCCATACCATATAACGGACGACCGACCCTACGCCATGAGCTTGGTCTGCGTGCTTGCCCATGGCGTTTGAGTCAGCCCCAAATAAAAGTAATTATACTACATAGTACACGTCTCAGAAAATTTGATCGCGCTCATAAACAAATCAACGCATAAACAAATAAACATAACCTCGGAAGCAAGATTTCATTTTTTGAATCTAGATTATCGATAGGCGTACTAAGTATCAGCCCCAAATAAAAAAATAGCCACCCCAAAACGGAATGGCTATTTATATAAAGTTACAATATTTTAAATTCTTAGACGCTGAGTCTAGCGATCAGAAGCAGCTGCATATTTAAGGGCGAAGAATACAAAGTATACTAAGGCTCCCAATGCTGCAGAGACATAAGTCATAGCTGCCCACCAAAGTGCATCTTTCGCACCATCATAATCTGTACCTCTCGCGACGTCGGCTTCATCCAACCAGGCCATCGCTCTATTACTCGCATCAAACTCAACCGGTAAGGTGATAAAACTAAATGCTGCCGTAACACCGAAGGCTATAACCGTAATGAAAAGTAAAGTCGGATTGCCGCCCATACCAAACATACCTAGCGCTGCCATCATCAAAAATTGCTGTGCCTTAGAAGCGATGTTGACCACAGGTACAATCGCAGAACGCATTTTCAACCATGCGTAGGAAGTATCATGCTGTACGGCGTGTCCACATTCATGGGCCGCTACCGCCGCTGCTGCTACACTGCGCGATCCATATACGGGCTCACTTAAGGCAATGGTCTTAGTTTGAGGATTGTAGTGATCCGTCAACATTCCTTTTGCTGGAACGATTTTTACATCATGTATTCCATAATGTTGTAGCATTTGTTCTGCTACTTCCTTTCCAGATAATCCACTCTGCAGTGGTATTCGGCTATAGTGATCAAATTTACTTTTGAGTCTATTGCTGACAAGCATGCCGATTCCAGAAAGAACCGCTGCCATTATCATATAAACCATGTAATCTCCACCCATTTTTTAAGATTTTTATTTACTATTATGACTGATAAAACACGTTTAGTGTCACTTAAGGTTTAGTTAAAATTTCTTATTGTATAGTGTCAAACTTGGTATAGGGCTGCAATACAGCGGGTATTTTGATACCATCCACAGTCTGATTATTCTCTAATATACAAGCCATAATCCGTGCCAAGGCAAGTGCGGAGCCATTGAGCGTGTGTATGAGCTGTTTCTTTTTATTAGCGTCCTTATACCTAGTTTTCATGCGATTACTCTGAAATGTCTCAAAATTTGACACAGAACTCACTTCTAACCATCGCTTTTGCGCGGCAGAGTATACCTCAAAATCATAGGTCAAGGCGGATGCGAATGTAAGATCTCCCCCGCAAAGCCTGAGTACTCTAAATGGAAGCTCCAATGCCGTCAGTAGTTCAGATACATGCTGTAGCATTTCTTCTAAAGCTGCGTATGAATTTTCTGGCTTTTCGAAGCGTACTATTTCTACCTTATTGAACTGGTGTACACGATTGAGCCCACGTACATGTGCTCCATAGGAACCAGCTTCTCTACGAAAGCAAGGCGTGTAGCCAGTCAGCTTGATAGGTAGTTTTGCTTCATCTAAGATGTCTCCTCTATATATATTAGTCACAGGTACTTCCGCAGTAGGTATGAGGTATAAGTCGTCCTTCTCTATATAATACATCTGTCCTTCCTTGTCTGGAAGCGAGCCCGTTCCGATACCACTTGCTTCATTGACGAGAAGGGGGGGGATGATTTCTTCGTATCCTCTTTTGTCTGCTTCATCTAAGAAGTAGTTGATCAATGCACGCTCCAGCTTGGCACCTTTTCCTCTATAGAGTGGAAATCCAGCGCCTGCAATCTTTACACCAAGCTCTAAGTCAAAGAGTTGGTACTTTTTAGCCAGTTCCCAATGCGGTTGAGCATTTTCTCCCAAATCAGGCAAAGCGCCCTTGTGCGGGATATGTATTTCATTGTCCTCGTCTGATTTTCCTTTCGGTACAGAAGGGTGAGGTACATTAGGAATCTTATATAAAAGCTGTGTCAATTCATTTTCAGCCTCGGAAAGTTGCTTCTCTTTATCCCCCATTTCTTCCTTCACAGCACCTACTTGCTCTTTAAGAGCTTGTGCTTCCGCTTGTTTTCCAGATTTAAATAGGTCGCCTATTTGTCCTGATAGCTTATTTATTTCTCCTCTTTTGACATCCAAAAAACCCTGTAGCGATTTACGGTTTTCATTCATTTCTAGGATCTTATCAATGATTTGGCTAGTTTCTGGAGGATAGCAACGTCTTTCAAGTCCCTCTAGTACTTTTTCTTTATTCTCACTGATGAAACTAAGTTCTAGCATATTCCGTTATTTTATTATAACGGAATTCGGTATTCCGATATTTATTTCCAGA
>CAYZUW010000135.1:0-10173 GCA_964481325.1 uncultured Saprospiraceae bacterium | reverse complement strand
GACCTTTCCCATCCCCATCCAGGATTATCTCCAGTCAACGCTCCTGTTAGAAAAATAACTAACAAGGCTCGCATCCCATAGTAGGAAAAACGCTCCCACATTTCTGTAAAAAATAATACAAAAAGCTGGGACGGGTGTCCTAACACCGTTGATTCAAAAATGTCATTTTTCGCTGTACTCATATGTGGTTCTTTATTTTATATTGAATAATGTATAGGTGAGAAAAGATTCTAAAATTAGCTCACCAAAAAAAAGCCCTGTTGAATCTTCAACCGGGCTTTATAATTTTTTTTATAAGTAGGATTCCAAACTTTGCTAACATTCTAAAGAATGCGCAGTTGAAAATATCAGTATTTACTATGCTCAGTAACAAGAATGATAAATTAAAATTAATCTTAATGTGATGATTCTACTTTTAAATCTTCTGCTCCATGAGTTAACCTTTTCAAAGGCTTCAATAATGCTAAGACTAATAAACCGAAAACAACAGTAAAAATCACTATCCCAGTGAATATAGTTGTTTCACCTGCATCTGCTGCAGACTCCCCAATAAGTCCTGCCAATTTATTTCCGAATCCAGTAGCTGCAAAATAAGCTCCCATCATAAAGGATGCATATTTAACTGGTGCTAGCTTAGTGATAAAGGATAGAGCAACTGGTGATGCACATAATTCTCCTATGGTGTGGAACAGATAAGCTAGTACCAACCAATACATTGCTGATGATCCTGTCGCTTCAAACTGTTGCGATGCAAATCTCATAAATAAAAACCCTAGTCCCATTATTATAATACCAATGGCCATTTTGAATAATGAAGAGCCTTCTCTTCCTTTTAATTTCCATCTATACCAAAAACCAGCAACCGCTGTACCTAAGGTAATAATAAAAAACGCATTTACCGATTGGAACCACGACGCTGGAACCATAAACGAACCTAACATTCTATCCGTTTTTTGTTCCGCATAAAGATTCATTAAACCTCCTGCCTGTTCGAATGCTCCCCAGAATGCAATAATTAAAAGAAAAGATAAAAACATAACTAGCATTCTATCTTTTTCAACCTTTGTGAGAGGTTTATTCATCGCTTCTTTATCTGGATTATCTTCTTTTCCAATATAATCTCCGACTCCGACCAGATACTTTTGACCAAATAGATATACAGCCATTCCTAAAGCCATACCAATTCCAGCAAGTCCAAATCCATAGTGCCAGCCTATAAATTCGCCG
This sequence comes from uncultured Saprospiraceae bacterium, assembly GCA_964481325.1. Classification (GTDB taxonomy): domain Bacteria; phylum Bacteroidota; class Bacteroidia; order Chitinophagales; family Saprospiraceae; genus JALZVN01. The sequence goes on along the minus strand of CAYZUW010000135.1, from coordinate 8,946 downwards.
ACATATCCAACTATTAAACTAGACAAAAATGCGCCGATATTTATTCCAATATAAAAAATAGTAAAGCCTTTATCTCTTCGCTCATCTCCTTCAGGATAGAGACCACCAACCATAGTAGAGATATTTGGCTTGAGCATGCCCACCCCTAATATTATTAGCCCTAAACCAGTAAAGAATGCCCAATCTTGTTGTATAGCAAGGACTGTATGCCCAGCTACTAAAATCAAACCCCCTATCAAGACTGCCTTTTTTTGCCCTGTTAAAAAGTCAGCGATTAAGCCTCCAGGGATGGAAGCCACGTATACTAACATCGTATACCAACCATATAGCGCAAGTGCTTCAGGGTCTGTCCACCCCAATCCAGGGTTCTCCCCCATTGCTTTAGCAGTAATATATAGTACTAAGATGGCTCGCATCCCATAGTAGCTAAAGCGCTCCCACATTTCGGTAAAAAACAATACGTATAATCCAATAGGGTGTCCAAACAGGCTCTTTTGATTCAAAGCTGAATCACTATTAAGATTGGCCATTAGTATGTAGATTTAAGGTTTAAATTATAGCAAAGCCCCAAAATAACCTTTTTTCTAATATTCAAACAACCTAAGAGAGCCTAATTTAGTAATTGTTCTGACTCAGTCCTTTCCACCTCCACCGTCCAACCCGCGTTTTTAGCCATCAATTCGATGATTCCAATCATTTGATTGCCCTCTTCTCTAGCCTTTTCGATCAAAGCGTCATTGGCTTCTCGCTTCCGAATGGCATTTTTAGCGGACTTATTTAGAGCTGTGAAGTCTTCTGCTGTAAAGGAGTGGAACCAGCTTTCATCTATATTTTCGTAGGTGATATCGTGATCTATGGCCAAAATTTCAGGTTCAGGAACATTGGTCAAGCGGACAGTCTTGGTTGCAGAGTCCATTTTGATCTCCATAGTAGACATGTCGTAGCCGATCATAATTGTTCCAGAAACAAACATTGTCGCTTCTTTTGACAATTTGTATTTATAGGGAAGTGGATATAAAATAGGGATCGATTTTTCACTCATGCTATCAAAACGTTCTCCGTAGACCCCTTCCACAGCCACCAGCTTACAGACCGTCGTGATTTTTTCATACAGTATGTTGACATCTGAGCTAGACTTCACTTCTGTCTTATTATTCAATCCATAATGCACAAAAAAACCTGCTCCAAAAGTCAGCATTAGCAAGATAGGCCAAATGAGTTTTGTCATGTCGTTCATTTTTATTTTGGGGTATTCTCTACTGATGGTACCAATAGAACAAGATATGTCCTCAAGGCGATTTGTACAGCACAAATGGTGTTTTAAGACACTAGATTTTGGCTTTTATTTTATTTGGGAAGACATGTCATATTTCAGACCATTATATTCCGTAAGGACAGCCCTCACTGAACCTACCTTTAAAGGGGAGTTTATCATCAAAGGTAGTTTGTTATTATCATCTGTGGCAAATATCTCCATCTGAGTATCCTTATCGAAAATATCTCCATCTATTACTTGTGGAGAAAACTTTATGGTGTTGAACCTACCCAAACCTTTTACCCTCACATTATCCTCCTTTCCTTGATATTTTACATTTAGATTGTATGTCTCCTTATCTAGAAAAATACTGACTGGAAATGTATCTCCACTTTCAAATTTATCAAAATCGATATTTCTGGTATAATAGATAATACTCAACACATCGTGCATACATCCTTCTAGGTCATAGGCCTTCATTTTTGTATCGTCAATCGTCTTACCTCTGTGATATTCTACTTTCTTATTCTCTTGGTCGAAATCTACTTTATCCCAAAGTCTGTAGTTGCCTTCCGAAATATCTCTTATCGCAGTATGTGGTAGCAAGGTTTCTTTATTGATGTGAGATTCGAATTTATCTTCTACCTTAAAAACCCATTCGTATCCTGGAAAAGTGGTACCTACAGCGCTTAAGAGAAAATCATCGTCTCTCTCCACTACATTAAAGGTGGCGGTACCCGCAGCAATCCACATTGGTCCCATTTTGTAGTATAAAGTATATTTCGCCATTTCGCCATGCTCAAATACATTATTTTCCATAGAGCACATTTCTACTCTTTCCACACCTGTCGTATCCTCTGCCATAGGAAGACCCAATATATTCAGCGCAGTAGCTCCTATAAATAGGAAACTAAGAAACATCACCTGTATTGTTCTCTTGATCATAACCTATTGATTTAATTATATTTATTTTGACGATAAAAAACAGCCCAAGTAATGAAGGCAGGATTAAATTTATCGCCCATAAACTAAACGTAGCCGCAAGGATGCTTAGTTCATTGGCATTATAAAGTCCCCAAATTTGAAGGGCCACCCCTCCTCTAGCAAACCAATCCCACATCGCTGGTAAGGGAATACCCGTTTGGATTAAAAATATAGCTGAAATCCCACTTATTGAAGGTAAAAAGCCAATATTTATTCCAAAAAATAGCAAAAGCAGCAAATACTGGACAGAATAGACGCTATATCTAGCAAAAGAGAGTAATAGTGTCTTTGATAATTCAGCTTGTGAGTACTCGTTTAGCACCGTCAAGCCTTCATAAAAACGCTTAAATCTGTTAAGAAATTTAACTCTTTTTATGATATTTATAAAGATGTCTATGTGGTAAAAAAGGGCTATTCCTAGAATAGTAGCAAAAAACCATAACATGACCAATCCGGTCATACTATACTTATTAGAGACCGCATAGTAGTCCAACCAACTGATTAAACCTAAAGTCCCTACAGATAAAACTATAACCAACTGGCTAAAACTACCTACCATGGTAGCGGTAGCTGCTTTCCAGTTATTTTCTGCTTTAACAAACAGAATCCGGCCTCCATATTCTCCTATTCTAGCTGGGCTAAATAAGGAGCAAACTACTCCACCCAAAACTGTTTTGATGCTGTCTTGAAGATTTTGGTATTCAAATTTACGGCTCAAAGTCTGCCATTTCAAGGATTCCAAGATCCAGTTCACCGGCATCAATGCTATACACAAAAAAAGGTAGAATAGATTCCCTTCTCTCAATTGTGTTTTGAAACTTTGAAATAAATTGGCTGCATCCGCCCTAGAAAAAATTTGTCCATAAATCACATAAAACAGCAGGGCAGCAATCAACAACTTTAAGACAAAATTGAGCTTGCGATGTGTCTTCAATTTTCGATATGATAGTGAAGATTCTTTCAAACTACTTGAATGGATTTATTTGTATGGTATCATTTTCGAGGAATATCAAGCGAGATCCGACTATGTGGTATCCTTCCCCATTTGATTGAGCCGATGATAATTTTCGCATAGTCAATTCTCCAGTTGTCAAATCGTATACCTGTAGCCCCTCTGGCGACTTGTAAAACAACATTCCTTCCAAATAACTGAAAGTACTACCATGCTCAAAATCTCTCTGACTAATATATTCTCCAAAGGCATTAAAGATTAAAATACCATGCACCTTGTCAAATAGATAAACTGTATTTTGAAATTCTATGATTCGATAGGGTGTCGCATTCGTCTTGAGGCGCAATCTCAAATCATTATTTCTTCCTTGGATCATTCCGTTTTTGTCAATCTTCAAGAGCTCTTGGTTTAGCTCATCGAAAACCCATATCCTGTTATCGTTGGCAGAGGCGACGGTTCTTATTTCAAATAAATTCATGTTGTTGAGATCTATCCTACTATTAAGTGTCAAGGTTCTATCGAATATTTTTACGATTTGAAAATTTTTGTGAAAGGCTAAAATCTGCAAGGGGTTACTAACATCCAGTACATTGACGGGGCCAAGTGTATTGTCTGACACTTCAAATAATTGTTGCCCTTCTCGGTCGTACTTAACAATCGTATTATTTTGTTTCAGGGTATATAGCTGATTGAGTTCATCTACATACAACTTCATCTGCTTTTGAGTAACAGCTGAACCCAAGGCATTTTTAGATGTTCCGCATTGACACAAAACAAGAATTAAAGCTAAGTAGTATAGGTATTTCATGAGTATATTTTCCCGTTTTCATTTTCAAAAAACGCAATTTTTAATTGTTGCCCATCATATACCGCGAAGGAGTTATAGTTCATCCAATCTCCTAGATTGATATATCTAGCTTTTCCATCTGCTAAGGTATAATCAATTGGTAAATGTCTATGTCCAAAAACATAAAAATCATGCGGCGCCTTTGCGTTCACTTCATTGGCATGTATACTCAGCCATTCTTTCTCGCCCGTAAAAACAATATCATCATTTTTTGCTTTGCGACTAGATTGCGAAAGAAAATTGGCTAATCCAATTCCAAAATTTGGATGCAGTCTCGCAAAAGCCCATTGACATAATTTATTGGCAAATATCTTTTTCAAAAATTTATAACTGTGATCTCCTGGTCCTAGTCCATCTCCATGACCGATATAAAATTTCTTTCCTTTAATCTCTTTCATGATGGGTTCTCTATAAGTAGGAATGTCAAATTCTTTTTCGAAATAGTCGAATATCCACATATCATGATTTCCTGTGAAAATATAAACTTTGACTCCGGCGTCTCGTAGCTCCGCTAGTTTTCCCAAAAAACGTACATACCCTTTAGGCACAGCATGCTGATACTCAAACCAAAAATCGAATAAATCCCCTACCAAATACAACTCCTCCGCATCAGATTTGATTTGATCAAACCATCGCACGAGTTGCAATTCACGCTCCTTGCTGGTATACTTAACGTCAATACCTAAGTGAAAATCAGAAGCAAAATATATTTTTCCCATTCATTAATTTCTAGGTGGCAAATTGATTAGAACGTTGTACTTTTATGTGAGTAAGTTCTATTGCACCCAATCGAACAACACAAGCCATAGTACCCAAATAAATAGTTATAGGGTATAGTCCATCCATTATATAACCTAAAATTAGCAATAAAATTCTAATATATGAATCTTGGTTTAAGGGGCAAAAATGCATTAGTCTGCGGCAGTAGTCGTGGTATTGGTCGGGCAACTGCTATAGAATTGGCCTTACTTGGTGCCAACGTCACACTACTCTCTAGAACAGAAAATATCTTAAAAGAAGTAAGAGACAGCTTAGATACCTCAAAAGGGCAAATACACTCTATACAAGTAGCAGATTTGAACGATTTTGAGAACTACAAAAGAAAACTAAAGGTTCTATGTGGTGATCGTGCTTTCCAAATCTTGATTAACAATACAGGGGGTCCACCCTCTGGATCTGTTCAGATAGCAGAAGAGGATGCTTTTCTCAAGGCCTTTCAGCAGCACTTGATAGCCAATCAATTTTTGATGAAATGTGTCTTACCTAGTATGAAGAGTGAAGGCTTCGGTCGTATCATCAATATTGTTTCTACTTCAATCAGAGAACCCATTACTAATCTTGGAGTATCCAACACCATCAGAGGTGCAGTAGGAAACTGGTCTAAAACATTGGCAAGCGAAGTAGGTCAATATGGCATCACTGTCAACAACGTACTACCTGGTTATACCAACACTGGTCGACTTAAAGAAATAATCGAAGCTCGAAGTGGAGATAGCAAAACAAGTGAGGAAGTAATGAAAAGTATGTATGCAGAAGTACCTTTAGGTAGATTTGCAGAACCACACGAAGTCGCTTCTGCTGTTGCTTTTTTAGCCAGCCCTGCGGCTGCGTATATCAATGGCACAAACATAACTGTTGATGGCGGAAGGACTCGAAGTTTTTAATTGAGGTTGTCTTCGACAACCTCAATTAAAAACTTCGAGAATTATGAATGGTGAATTATGAATTATGAATGATAAATTATTAAAAAATCAGGTTCGGTTGTAAATTTTAAATATCAATGAAGAAAATAGAACATATCGGTATCGCGGTCAAAGACCTAAAAAGTGCCAATGATTTATATGCCAAAATGTTGGGGGCTGAACCTTACAAGCAAGAAGAAGTAGAAAGAGAAGGCGTAATGACTTCTTTCTTCCAAGTAGGGCCTAACAAGATAGAGCTCCTTGAAGCTACTAAGGAAGACAGTCCCATCGCAAAGTATATTGACAAGCGAGGAGAGGGAGTACATCATATTGCTTTTGAAGTAGAGGATATCAGAGCGGAGATGAAGCGCCTCAAAGAGGATGGATTCAGACTGCTGAGTGAAGAACCTAAACGAGGTGCAGACAACAAAATGGTTGCTTTTGTTCACCCCAAATCTGCAAATGGTGTGCTCGTAGAATTGTGCGAGACCATCAAAGAATAGTGGAACTATACCAATACGTCATCGCCATTGTTGGAGGTCTGGTCGCAGGCGTTATCAACACGCTTGCAGGTAATGGATCTGCTATCACCCTGACCATTCTTACAGAAGTACTTGGTCTACCTCCTAACGTTGCTAACGGAAGTAATCGGGTGGGCATACTATTCCAATCTTGGAGTAGTACTTATGCATTTAACAAAGGAGGAAAACTACCTATCAAGCGTAGTCTCAAGTTTGTTATTCCCACTTTTATAGGTGCTTTATTTGGTGTTTGGGTTGCCGTGACGGTTAGCAATGAGGCATTTAGAGAGGTCTTTAGTTATCTGATGGTAGCCTTACTCTTTGTGATACTCATCAAACCAAAGCGTTGGCTCCAGCCCACAGATAACGAAGCTAAACACAGCCTTATTTGGATTATCCCTATGTATCTTGCTTTGGGTTTTTATGGTGGATTTATACAGATGGGGATGGGCATTTTCTTTTTAGCCTCCATGGTATTATTGGCCAAATTTGACCTAGTAGAGGGTAACGCGGTCAAGGTATTTGTGGTAGCCTGTTATACTATTTTTGTGTTGGCCATTTTTCAGTATCGGGGTTTAGTGGACTGGCAGGCAGGAGGCTTGATTGCTATTGGTCAGTTTACAGGTGCGTACTTTACGGCCAAGTATGCTTCTGAATACCCCAATCTCAATGTGTGGGTATATCGTATTTTGGTAGCTGTGGTTATTTTTGCAATTGTTAGGTTGTTTGGTTTGCATACTATGATTTGGGGATTGCTGCGGTAAAGAAGGTAGCTTGTAAGTCCACTTTTCGAGATCGCTCCCTTCCTGTGCTTAGGCTAATATCTTCATGAAGAATTTCTTTCATGATTAATCGCAATCAAAATTATCATTTATACACTCATTTCACAAAAAAAGGCGCAGCGTACAGCGGAGCCCGTCGACCGAAGGGAGCTGGACAAGTGGGAGTAGCGGTACCGACTTTTCGTCGGTAATAGCGGATCACACGGTGCCGCGTGTAGTGAAACGAAACGTCGGCATGGCCCCAAATCAAGCAACCTCTTTGCCCAAATTCTGTTATCTTTGTACTATATATACAGAGAATTGCATGAAGGAACTGCCCATCGTACAGAATAATAAGGAAACTCGGACTCGAAAGCCGTCTTGGTTGCGCGTAAAATTGCCCATAGGGCCTGAGTTTAAGAAGGTTAGGTCGCTCGTGGATCAATATAATCTGCATACGATCTGTCAATCTGGCAATTGCCCTAATATGGGTGAATGCTGGGGTGCTGGTACGGCTACTTTCATGATTTTGGGGAATACTTGTACTCGATCTTGCAGTTTTTGTGCTGTAAAAACGGGTAGACCGCCAGAATATGACGAAGATGAGCCACGCAGAGTCGCTGAAGCGATTCGACTCATGGAGGTAAAGCACGCCGTAATCACTTCTGTAAATCGGGATGAACTCAAGGATAGAGGCGCTGAGATTTGGTATCAGACGGTGGTTGCTGTGAAGGAACAATCGCCGACGACGACGATTGAGACGCTGATTCCAGATGTCAAGGCCAATTGGGATGCACTTGATCGTATGATCGCTGGTGGACAAGAGGTCGTATCTCATAATATGGAAACGGTGGAGGCACTTTATCGCAAGGTACGTCCGCAAGCAAAATACCGCCGAAGCCTAGAACAAATCAAACGCATCAAGGACGCTGGTCACAGAACAAAAACGGGCATCATGGTTGGCCTTGGTGAAACGGCTGAGCAGGTGGAGCAAGTCATGGACGACCTGATCGAAAGTGGCTGTGACGTGCTCACTATCGGCCAATATCTACAACCTACAAAAATGCACTTGGCGGTGGACGAATTTATTCATCCAGATCAGTTTGCAGCTTATAAGGAAATGGGATTAAAGAAAGGGTTTAATTTTGTGGAGAGTGGACCGCTGGTACGGTCGTCTTATCATGCGGAACGCCATCTTTGATTTTAATGGTGATTGGTAAATTGTAAACGCAGCTCTTTCGTGTACATAAGCCCCTTTTAAAATGACTCTCTTTTAGGAGAGATGCGCATAACTTCTCTAGGATTCTCTTTGAAGTTTTATGTTTCTTTTAGCTGTGATTATTATTGAAGCTAGAAGTTTATTGATTTCATCAATATCTGAGGAAATAGAAACGTATTGTTTACTATTTAAAAATTCAGATTCGTACAATAACTCTATCCAATACTCAGTTTCATTAGCTTCTTTTTGTGCAATGGCTAATTTATGGATAAAGTCTGCTTTGCTTTCTGCATGTTCAGCCTCTCTTACTAATGCGCCAATAGCAGTCCCGCTACGAAGTAATTGCTTCCCCATAATGTACTCGCCGCTATCTTTGAGAAACTTAAAGTGCTTCACTATTCTCAAAGCAAAAGCATAACTTTTATCTTTTATTACATTAGGTCTTTTCATCTTATTCATCTTAACTTTATAATAGAATGGTTCGGTAATTTTTGGAAAATTATAAATCGGCCAGCAGTAAATGCCTGGTTGTCAGACGATTAAAGAGACAGTGCAAATAGTTGTAATATTCTGGTTGTCAGCGATTTAAAATTTAATTACCGAACCATTGTAATAAAGACGTTCATCAAATTCCATAAATAATGCGATTATTATCACTATTTTTTAACACTTTTGTCCGTGCCTGAAATAGGTTTAGGGTTTTCAAAGCAAAAAAATGCAAAGAA
>CAYZUW010000134.1:0-10214 GCA_964481325.1 uncultured Saprospiraceae bacterium | reverse complement strand
GTCCATAATGTAGTGCGTATTTTCGTTGAGTTGCTTCTCGAATATATAGCCTCTATCTTTTCGATATCTATATCCACCCCTCTCAAACTCTAACCAAGGCAGAAACAAATCATTGCTCACAATCATAAACGCGATGGAGTTTAACAAATCTAAAGACACATTGTCCACATGATTCACGGTATACATGTCTTCGACTTGTCCCGTTTTTTCCAGGTAATAACATTCTCTAAGATAAGCTGTCCCTATTAAGCCCCCTGAAGAACCAGAAATCAAAACGGTGTGCTCGAGTAGTTCTCGATTAACTGCTTGGTCAGCGGATTGCAAAACTTCTACCGCCCATGTCGCTGCCTTCAGACCTCCTCCACTCACGCAGGATAAAACCATTTTGGGTTTTTCTTCTTCATGGTTTGCCTTCCAGTTTTCTAAAATTTTAAGTGTATTGGCGATGTCTTTGTCGATCAGCTCTGGGCTAGTCATTTGCTCAAGATGGGCAGGATCATAAATACTTGGTTCCGTTTGATAGTCTAGGCCATAGGCTTTGTTATTATAATTAAAATTTCGCAAGCTAGTTAACCAATTGATGGCCAACAATAATCCTATAAAAACGGTAATCTTCCATTCGTGAAACCAATAGGTCACTGCACCCGATATAGCTACTAGAATACTCGCAAAAATAAAAACACTTGCCCCTGCCGGCAATCTGAACCACGGATAATCTATGAATACTCCAAAAAATATAAGCACCATCAAACTTACCAGCTGGATAATAAGTGCGTTGGTGTGATTCTGTTTGAAAATACCTTTTAGTACCTTGCTATCATAATGCACTACTGAACGAACCAGACGCAGCTTATATTTTTCGGTCAAATAGGTTTTTACTGGACGTTTATTTTTTTCATCTTTAAGCAATTCAATATTTGGCATGCGTCTGCCTGGGGCAAGAAATTGAATAAGATTGGATGGGCGATCACTTTTCTTTTTAACAAAATTTTCGATATCCTTATTTGTAAATCTTAAATAAGTCTTGACTAAGCGAACCACAATAAATGCCCCCATCCCAAAACCAAGGCACTTCAAAAGAGCATTCCCAATAGACCAAAACTCAAAGACAACTTGAAACCGCAAAACAGAAATAAAAAATATCAACACAAAAAGCGTCGGTACGATAAAGTTATTTAATGCGTACTTTCTAAAAGGGCGATTTAGAGTAGCCAAAAATGGGAAGTAGTGCGCCGACAATAAATAACTCGTCAGGTTCCAAGTGATATAAAATCCTCCATAGGCCATACCCACAATAAAAAAACTGAAAAAATTCACTTTACCTAAATACTCCGGATCAAGAAAAACATACTTGAGTCCAAAATGCGAACCCAATGCTCCCACAATAAACAGACTAAGTAAAAGCCAAATAAAAATAAGCAGTTGATTACTCCTAAGGTGCAGCGTCAGTAATTGAACAGGAAAAGAATAGTATATTTTATTAATCCAATTCCTCATTCTCAGTTACAGGTTTAATCACTCGTATGGTATCGATCTTGGTGTCACTTACGAGTTCTATAATAAACTTATATCCATCAAGTTCTATTTCTTGGTTTTTTTCTGGGATAGACTCGCTGGTCATCACTAGATAACCACTGAGTGTAGTATATTCACCATCTGGGAATTCAAGATTATATTTTTCATTGAGGTAATTAATTTCCAATCTTCCAGAAAAAATATATTCGTTATCAGATAATTGTTTTTCTACATGTTCTTCTTGATCATGTTCGTCTTCAATCTCTCCGAATATTTCTTCCACAATATCTTCCATCGTGACGATGCCAGCTGTACCTCCATATTCATCTACAACACAAGCAATACTAATATTCTCTTTGATAAACCTATTGAGCAGGTCCCGGATACGCATAGCTTCTGGTACGATAGGAATGTCAAGCATGATCGACTTTATATCTTTTGGGCGCTTCAACAACTGTTGATGATGAACATAGCCCAATATTTCATTGATGTCTCCTTCTGACGTTACTAATATCCTGGAGAAACTTGTCTTTTGAAATAGCTCTAATAACTCTTCGATTGTATTAGTAACATCTATTGCTTCTATCTCTGTTCGAGGCACCATACAACTTTTGACTCTTTGATCTTCGAGGTGTAAAGCTTTTTCGAATATATCTGTATTGATCTCATCATCTGTTTCCTTAGATGAGTTTTTGATAAAATGGCCTAAATCCATTTTGGTGATTTCATATTGATCACTCTCCATAGAAGTACCGAATGCTTTTAATAACAGACTGCAGATAAAATTCATCAGCCATACAGGGGCGAAAAGGAGCCCTTGAATAACACGCATAGGAATCGCCAGGAAGTAAATCGCTCGATCTGCCCAATGCTTAAAAGCTGTCTTTGGTAAAAACTCTCCAAAAATCAAGACCACAATAGTAGAAAGTAAAGTATATACAGGTAGTTTCCATAATGCACTTTCTATAGGCATTGTGCCTTCCAAAAACAACTCAAATAAAATGGTGAAAAATGCAAGGGCTATATTATTCCCTACGAGGAGTGTGCTGATAAATCTATTAGGTTCATCATAAAAGCCGCCCATAATGCGACTATTAATGGTGTCTCTTTTTTTACTTAATTCTACCCGTAGTTTACTGGCAGATATAAAAGCCATCTCCGTCCCTGAAAAAAGGGCAGACAGAAAAAGAAAAAGAAAAATTAAAAATATCAGCATATTTAGCTAAAGTAATATTTTCTTAAGCATTTTATAGATTTCAGTCCACTCCGACTTTATATCTATCCTTAATTTTCTACGCCCATTTCACCTTGTGGTCGAGTGATCTTCCACTTTGTAAATCCTTGATCGGCTTCAAAACCATAGCCATGAATTACATCTTGCGCTGTAGTAATCTTAACAAGCCTTTTGGTGAATACTTTCTGATTCTTCTCATCCCAAGTCAACTCTTCCGTATCCAATATTTCTCCCTTTCCACTCTTCCAAACTACACTGTCTTGCATTAGGATGCGCTTGTCTTTTTCAAAGCGAGTAGCCATTTTACAAGTGAGTTCGCTTTGTATTCTACCTTGTGAGTTATAGAAGTCAACGTCTACACCTTCTGGAAACACTTGTTTTTTCTCTCCGCGTTTGGCGTCCGTCAACATCTTATGGGCTTTCACAATCACATTCACGATAGCAGAATCACTATAAATCAACTCAACGCCTGTAGTCGTTTCTACATCGACGTTCAAATCCTCTGCAGACATTTTTACTGGTTCTTCTTCTTGCACATTACAAGCCATTATAGCTATCATGCATAGTATACACATAAGTCCAAAGCAAAACCGACTATTTATCATAGTATTTATTGATATTGATACGTATATAAGAAGATACTGTTCGGTATAAAGGTTGTATCTGTGGGTAAAATAGCGAGATATTTAGCGAAGTAGGGTTATATCTCCTTTAAATAAGATATCTACCCCATCAATGAATCCAATGGAGGCTTGGTATACAAACACGCCTTGATTCACATCTTCCCCTCTAAATGTCCCATCCCAACCAGTATTGAAGTCATTTAGAGGTAGATTGACGCCTTCCCACATCAAAGTCCCCCAGCGATCAAATATCTGCATACTATTGATAATAGTAGCTGCAGGTCCGGCAAAGACTGATGTAAAGTCGTTTCGACCATCTCCGTTTGGAGAGAAGGCATTGGGTATAAAAACAGGTCTATTTTCATTGACAAAAATGGTAATCTCATCCGTATCAAAACAACCATCTTCATTTACAACAGTGATGGTGTAGGTGGTTTGACCAGGAGGTGTTACCGTGGGGTTAAGACAATCGATACAACTTATCAATGTATCTGGCATCCAAAGAATATTTACGCCACTTGGATCAGGGCTTAAACCAGCAAAGATATTTGTCGAAAAACCTAAGTCTACTGTCTGATCTGGTCCAGCATCCACTATCAATGGAGGTGGGCCTACAAGCTCTGCTTGAACGGTTCCTTCACAACCTTTAATATCTACAACATCAATATCAAATACCCCAGCTCCAAGATTAAAGAAGTTCGGGGATGTAACAAATGGACCTTCATCTATACTAAAACTAAATTCAGGATCTCCGCCTGATGCAGTGGCCGTGATCATACCATCCATCGAATCACTACAATTCGGATCGACCAAATTAGAAATTCCTACATTTAAATTTCCATCGATTTCACAGCATTCTTGTACTTCTATAGGTAATGTTTCAGTAACAATACATCCTTCATCCGTTTCAACCGTTACCGCGATTACGTTAGGTCCAAATCTAGTGTAAGTAACTGCATGTGGTCCTACGCCTGTCGCAGTGGGTGGGACAGCACCTTGTCCAAAGGAGAAGAAAGTATTAATAATATTACCTCCTACAAAAAATGAACTATCAGAAATCATTACAGTTCTATCACACGCAATAGTATCTGCACTGATGGAGAAATTGGCCTCCGGTCCAAGAAAAGTGGAAGTCCCACTAAACTCTATGCTAAAGCCATTACTTGATTCACTAAAATTATTAACCAATAAACCATAAACCCGGCCTTGGATGAGGTCTACTGCTGAAACAAAGTTATTATCCCCAGGGTCACATCCGCATGATTCACCTGTATCAGATTCTGCAAACGACAAGCCTGTTGGACCAGAACATGGTTCCCATTGCTCAAAAGGTTGACCTACATTTTGTCCAGACAGCATACACCTAAGTTCAATTAATCCTGAACAATCATTTATCCCATTTGGTAATTCGTATAAAGCAAAATCCAAATCATCACCATCTCTAAGAGGAGTCAATGTAAAAGCTAATGTACCCGATTGGTCACAAGTCCAGGTGTACCAAGAAGAGTTAGATTCATCCCATTCACAATCGTTAAATGGATTATTGTCATCTAAATTCCTATTGCATTCTGAGGGGGGAATAAAATCATCAGTTTGACCTATACCAATTAATTGATCAACTACAAAACTTGACTGATCACATAAGATTACTGAAGTAGCACAATCTGCATTAGGCTCTGGAACTGCATTAAAGCTATTCACGCAAAGTCTGAAAGTACCAACATTATCTTCTACCCCACTTACTCTTAAAAAATATCGCTGTCCAATTGTCAAATTTGGAATCGTAAATTCAACCACATTATCACCTGCAAAATCAGATGCACAACCTTCTTCTGTAGGACTATCACAATTTCCAGTATATAGAGCTATTTCAGGACCGAGTAAGGTACCTCCTTGTAATTCTGGAGTGACACCTGCAGCTCCCAATACATTTACCGCCGCTGTATTTCCAATAGCAACAAAAGTAAACCATACATCATTATCTATATTTGTTGGGGCATTAGACCAGCATCCTGGGGAAGCTACTGGAGAAGAAAGCGCATTAACGTTGGTAAATTCGCCAGATTCTGAGCAAAAATTTTGGGGATTATTAATATTAAAAGCACTATTACAAAAGTCATTGAACACTTGCGCCTTGATAGAAAAACTAGCAAAAGTGACTATTATGAACAGAATCGGATATTTAGAAAAACTGGTAGTCATTTGACTTATTATTATTAATTAATATAACGGTATAAAAATACTCAAAAGTGCATTGACTTTGGGTTTAGCTCTTATATTTAAGCTTATTTTAATAAATAGTTCGGAAATTTTGAAAAATTGTAAATCAACGACAAATAAGCACTTGGCTGTCAGGCAATTATAAAAACTGCGTATGTAAGCATAACATTCTGGTTGTCAAAGATTTAAAATTTATTACCAAACCATAGCTAGTAGATTGTCGCAATATTACACCAAATTCATGTTTAGAATACCTAATATCATAACCCTTGTCAATCTATTCAGTGGCTGCATAGCACTATTGTTCCTATTTCAAAATGATATAATGGCAGTTTTGTTTAGTCTTGGTATATGTTTATTCGCAGATTTTTCGGATGGTTTTGCCGCGCGTATGCTACAATCTTATAGCGATATGGGAAAAGAACTGGATTCTTTAGCAGATATGGTTTCTTTTGGTGTACTACCTGGTTTTATGTTCTTTTACATGTTGCAGGGAGGAGACTTAACAAACATTACCCCTTATGGCGCAGCTGGATTTATGGTGACCCTATTCGCTGCCCTGCGATTAGCCAAGTTCAACATAGATACGCGTCAAAGTGAATCATTTCTAGGCTTGCCTACCCCTTCAGCGACGCTATTCATCGCAGGACTATTGCTCATATACAGGAGCCATGCAGATAGCATGCTTTTTACCTGGCCAGCTCTTTTAAGCATAGCCTTGATAATATCCGTCCTAATGGTGAGCGACTTGCCCATGTTTAGTTTAAAATTTAAAGGATATTCGTGGAAAGGAAACGAAATTCGCTACATATTTATCATCTTTGCGGTAGCAATGTTTGTGCTCATGCGAGACTATTCTTTGTCTGTGGTAATCGCCACTTATACACTATACTCTCTAGTCAAACATTTATTTAGAAAATGACTAAAATCATAATACTTCGAATATGAAATTCAAAGCGCATATCAATATCATGCCTCACAAAGAATTGTTAGACCCTCAAGGTAAAACAGTAACTAAGAATATGGCAGGGGTGAATGTAACAGGAGTGAACGATGTTCGCATCGGCAAGCGTATAGAAATGACTTTAGATGCGGATAGCGAATCAGCTGCAAAAACAAAGGTGAATACGGCTTGTGAAAAACTGCTCGCCAACCTCATCATGGAGACCTATGAGTATGAGCTAGAAACACTAGCTTAATCTTATGCTATACATTATACCTACGCCTATAGGCAACTTGCAGGACATGACTATGCGCGGAATTGAAATGCTCAAATCTGCCAGCATCATTTATGCGGAAGATACACGCACCAGCAAGAAGCTACTTGACCATTACAATATCCAAAATGAGTTGCGTTCCTTCCATGCGCACAATGAGCATGGCATGGTGGATCAGCTCGTGGAGATGATGCAGCGTGGGCATGTGATAGCCTTGATTTCAGATGCGGGTACGCCGGGTATTTCTGATCCTGGATTTTTGCTCGCTCGGGCTTGTCACGAAAATGATGTGCTCGTTACCTGTCTTCCTGGAGCGACGGCATTTGTACCTGCTCTCGTGAGTAGTGGTATCCCTTGTGACCGATTTCATTTCGAAGGGTTTCTTCCCCACAAAAAAGGTCGCCAAACCCGCCTCCAATTTTTATCTGCTTTGCCCAATACTTTCGTCTTGTACGAAAGCCCTCATCGCCTCAAGAAATGCATAGATCAGCTGATTGAGCATTGCGGTGAAGAACGCCTCGCTTGTGTATGCCGTGAGATCAGCAAGATACACGAAGATGTCAAACGCGCGCCACTCTCTGAACTCAAGGCGCAATATGAACCTGTAGAAAAAGTGAAGGGAGAGATTGTTATCGTGGTGGCTGGTAAGTAGGTCAACCAGGTGTTCATTTTTTTTCAAATACCCGCTCGGAAACTTAGCTAGATGCATACAAAAAAGGGTAACACCTTAGGAACCTTAGGCTAAGTTAGCGCATACAAGCCACCTAAGAAAAAGGTAGAAAGGTCTTAGGTGCCTTGTACACATGAACGCTGGCTTAGGTGGCTTAGGTATTAAAACGAACAATGGTGCTTAGCTAATTAAATAATTTTTCTTAGGGCGAGCCGCTCGCTGAAAAGCGCTCCCGTCAGGCTATTCAGGAGTCCGTTTCGCTACCGTGCTACGCACCTGTCTCTATCGAGCCAGTCCTTACTATCCTTCTCGCAAAAAAACACGCTTTAAAAAGCCCGAAAAAAACAAAGAATAGCGACACAAAAACGCCTCATCTAAAGTATAATAAAGTAGACATTTTTATACACCTCTATGGATATCATCACACTCCTCATTACCATTCTTCTTACAGCCATCGTCACCTCGCTTATTGCCTATTACCTATTCGCAATAGGCAAAGTCAATAAAACCGAATACCAAGCTGTCCAACATAAACTAACTGACCAAGTCCATCTCAATCACACACAACAGCAAGAACTTAGCAAACTCTTACAAGAGCAAGAAAGACTTAAAGATCAATACACAAGAGAAGCCCAACTCAATCAATCACAACAAATAAAAATTGACCATAACCAAGAGACTGTAGTCGAGTTGCACAAACAAGTCGCACAACTCTCCGCCAACAACGAAGCATTGCTCGACAAAATGGGAGATCAAATGAAGAGCTTCCAAGTACTGCAAGAAGCCTCTAAAAATGAATTCAAAAATATAGCACAAGAATTGCTAGAAGAAAAATCAAAATCATTTGCCACAACACAAAAGAAAGAACTCAATGAAGTATTAGCGCCCCTCAAAGAGCGGATCCAACATTTCGAAAACAAAGTAGAATCTACCAATAAAGAATCCATCGTAAGGCATGCTTCATTGAAAGAACAAATCGTAGGACTCAGCGAACTCAATAAGCAGATGTCGCTAGAAGCACAGCAACTCACCAATGCCCTCAAGCAAGACAACAAGGCACAAGGCAATTGGGGAGAATTGATATTAGAATCTATCCTTGACAAATCAGGTTTAGAAAAAGGCAGAGAATATCATCTACAAGAATCACTTGTCAATGATGAAGGCAAAACCTATCGCCCAGATGTCATCATAGACCTTCCTGATGGAAAGAAGATCATCATTGATAGCAAAGTCTCCTTGAAAGCCTATAATGAATTCGTAAACCCTGCACCCGATACGGATAATAAAATAGCACTAAAGGCACATTGCATTTCCCTACGCAAACACATCGAAGGGCTGGCAGCCAAAAACTACCATGATCTATACCGTATCGAAAGTCCAGATTTCGTCATGATGTTTGTCCCTATTGAAACTGCCTTTTCAGCGGCTTTATCTACACAACCAGATTTATATACCTACGCCTTCGAAAAAAACATCGTCATCGTCACGCCTTCTACCCTTTTAGCTACCTTAAAAACAGTAGAGACTTTATGGCGTAATGACAAGCAACAAAGAAACGCCATCGGCATCGCCACCGAAGCTGGTAAAATGTATGACAAGTTTGCTGCCTTAGTAGAGGATCTACAAAAAATTGGTCAGCGCATCGGTCAGACACAAGAGGCATACAACGAATCCATGAAAAAGCTACACACTGGAAAAGGAAATTTATTGACTCGCGCAGAAAAGTTAAAGCAATTGGGAGCAAAGGCGAATAAGACATTGCCTAATAGTCATGATGGGAGAAGAGCGAAGTAAAGTATTAACTATAAAACTACATTTTTAGCTTTTTGTCTCTCTAGTTTTCAAATAATTCTCAGGTGTTAAAACGGCTATCTTTGACTTACTATAATCTTTAATATTTCTTGTTAATATGGCTTCAAGACCATTAACCGTTATAGCACATGAATACTGAATAGAATCTTCAAAATCTTTAAAATTATTTTTTAAAGCTTGAAGGATTTCTTGTTTACTTGTCCCTACAATTTCGGTTATATCTGCTAATTCTTCAATGATTTTTAGAGTAGGTTTATGTCCAAGAAATCTTCTAACAATGTAATAGATATTATTGATACTTGCAGCAGACAGGTATAGTTGTATTTCATTTCGCTCATTCAGCTCAAAAATTTCACTGGCAGGATTCGCAAAAGGAGCTCTATCAGTAAAAAAATCAATTACTACATCAGAATCAATAAATATCTTATTTGCCATATTTCTTTAATAATTCTTCAGTTAGTATCTGCTTATAGTCAAGATCTTTATCTCCTTTGATAATACCTCTCAATCTTTTTATCCGAGGTGATAAGTCATTCGGTTCGATGGGTCGCCTTTCATTAGTTATGAGCTTAAAATAATTCTCTACTAATTCTGATAAACTTTGCCCTTTTTCTTTTGCATACTCCTTTGCGATTTGAATTACTTCTTTCTCAATTGTCAATGTCAGTTTAGTATTCATTATTATTTTTAATTCAATATACGTGTTTAAAGTTAACTTTTCAACACGTGTAATGAATAACAACTATAATTTCCGATAGTTTTTCACTAGTCTCTAGTGAATAGTACATTTTACTATTGATTATCAATCACTTATACAAAGTTCCAACACAATAAAAAATGCAGAACTCATATCAAATTATTCTGCATTTTATCACTCCTAGGAGTTTTCAATACACGTCTTTCTTTAAATACCATCTACAAAC
>CAYZUW010000133.1:0-10239 GCA_964481325.1 uncultured Saprospiraceae bacterium | reverse complement strand
TTTAGTATGAGGTATTTTTAGTTTTAAATTTATACGATGGGCTGGATTATTTAATAAATTCTGAATAAACTAACTCAATCTAATTCTTTAACAACTTCCTAAAATTGTAATTCAACCGTAAAACAATAGATAGAATTTTTTAATTTACAGACTTGAATTTTTATTTTAACCAACCCGAATTCTGCACTATTGGTCACAATTGATTCTATCTATACTCACTTTTTACAAAATCGGCTGGTAAGCACAGATTCGAGAAAGATTGTTGCGAAGTCAATATTTTTTGCGCTTAAGGGTGAGAATTTTAATGGTAATTTATATGCAAAATCTGCATTAGATAAAGGAGCGACCTTTGCTGTAGTTGATGAGACAGTGGATATAGATGATTCTAAAATATTTCTTGTAGATGATGTTTTAAAATGTCTTCAGAATTTCGCTCATAGATACAGACAAGAGTTTGATATACCAGTAATTGCAATAACAGGTAGTAATGGAAAGACTACTACTAAAGAACTACTTGCAAGTGTTTTAGGTACTACTTATAAAACGCTCTTTACAGAGGGAAATCTTAATAATCACATAGGAGTACCGCTAACCTTATTACAGCTCAAAAAAGAACATCAAATAGCGATAGTTGAAATGGGAGCAAATCACATCGGTGAAATTGAAACCCTTTGTAAGATTGCCAACCCAAGTCACGGGGTCATTACAAATATAGGCAAGGCTCATTTAGAGGGATTTGGGGGATTAGAAGGAGTAAAAAAAGCTAAAGGAGAGTTATATGATTACCTGTCAACCAAAAATGGAGTTGTTTTTATAAATCGAAGTGAATCAAGCCTTCTTGAATTACTAAAATTGCGTAAGCTAAAAGCAATAAATTTTTCCGATCAATCTAAAAAAGATGGGTTTGTAGATATTGGCATAAAACCTGGCGGGGACTATATAAGCGTTAAACTTAATTATTTTGACGATGAATCTCAAATAATTCAAACTCAACTGCAAGGCGATTACAATATGCACAATTTAATAAATTCAATATGCATAGGAATTTATTTTAGAGTGCCTAAGAGAAGTATAAAAGCTTCGTTGGAAGCTTACCGTCCGCAAAATAATAGATCTCAAGTAGTAATTCGGGGGACGAATAAATTTTTCCTTGACGCATACAATGCTAATCCAACTAGTATGCATGTATCAATTGCGAATTTTAGAAATGTAAAGCACCCTAACAAAATCGCTATACTAGGAGATATGTATGAATTAGGAGACTATTCAGAGCAAGAGCACAAAAACGTGGCTGATTTAGCTCTTAGTTCGGGATTTAACAAAGTAATTTTTGTAGGAGAGAATTTTCCACAAAATAACTTTAAGAATGTCATTGAACTTAAAGAATGGTTTTCTACTCAAATGTATGAGAACACTTATTTTCTCATTAAGGGAAGTAGGGGAGTTCAATTAGAACATTTGCTTCAAGACTAAATGCAAACTTGAGAAGTTTAATAGTGCGCTAAAATATTAAAAAGTCTATCGCTTATTTTGTTTTCTTTAGCCAAGAGGTACTCTTTTTCTGAACATGGTATTAGTTTTCCACTATTATTTTTTAAATCTGGGATTTCTACCCACCAATGCTCACTTTTTTCGTTCTTCCAGAAGTATAATTGATGACCATAACTATCAAGATCAACAATGTAATTTGTCATTTCATTTTTCAATTGCTGATTGCGTCTAGATTTTAGATTTCCAATTAAGCTATACCATATTAGACAAGCAATTAGTTCCGCACCTACCTCTGTATTTTGAGTGGTATTAAGCTCAAAACCGTATAGGTGCAAACCTCTTAAGTTTGAAGAAGAAGTAGCATATTGTAATAGTTGACAGGCTTCTTCAGCAGTTAAACCATTATTTTTATGATTTTTTAATCCAATAGCATTACTGGCTTTGATTGATTTAATATCAAATGCAAGTAAATTCTGATTTCTCAATATAGGTTCCGCTTCTCTTATATCATCTCTTAATTTGCCTAAACTGAGAAGGCCAGATAAGTCAAGTTTAGGAATGGTTTGATTTGATGGATTAGCATAATGTTTTTGATATGCAAGAAAGGATAGACTATTTACCTTGTCTCCATCAATTAGGTTGGAATATATGTTATAGGAATTAGAAGATTTATGGGTTGTAGGACTTACAATTCCAAAATTTGTTTCTTTTTTTATGTTTTTTAGAGCATTTGCAAAAGCCAAGCTAGTATTTGTACTTGAATCGATTACTATGGGAAAGATATTTTGTAAAAAAAGCTCTTTATACGCTGCAGTCATTAAACTGACATCATTATTTCGAATGTCTCCTAAATCTGCAATATCTACAATAAATGACTCCAAATCTAGGCTATAAAAGGCTTCACGAATATTTCTAGTGAAAACGCCTTGGCCAATAATTGCAATTTTAGAAGGTACACCATTGAACTCTAGTGATTTAGATTCAGAATAGGGTGTGATTTTATATTTTTTATAGTTTTTGTGAAACTGTTTGACTGGTGATGGATCAATCCAATTCGCTAGCATTTGAAAAGTTTTTTTAATGTTTATTGCAACTTAGAAGGCCATAATACGGTAAATATTTACGATTATATTATAGGAAAAATAAAAATATAAAAATTTAAGTTACTTCTCTAATCGAACTGTGTCTGAATAAATAATTAACAATTTTATTATTAATTAACTTAATATGATGAATTAATAATTGTTTTGTTAAATTTGCGTTACTTTTTAGATGATCAAAAAGCAAATTATAGTATCCTACTCGTTAAGAATTTGAAAATTAAAAGATAATTTTTCTTTTGTTTTTAAGTCTCAATAATTTTAAACTTATATATTTATTTAAATATAACTTAATTACATTATTAATTTAATCATTCAATTTGTTTAATCATTCAAAGTAAAAACCTTATGACAAGGAAATTTTCAATATTGTTAGCCCTTATTTTAGGTGTATACATGACAGGACTTGCTCAAGAATCGGCGACATCTTCTTCGTTAGCAATTAAGTCGAAACCTAAGAATATGTGGGAAGTTGGTCTTCATGTAGGACATAATATAGTAACTGGTGATGTCGATTGGGATAGTGGTTTTGGAGTAGGTCTACACGCTAGAAAATCACTTGACTATGTATTCTCACTTAGATTTGATGCTAGTTACGAATCACTTTCAGGTGAAGAAGAAGATGATTTAAGACCAGAAGATGGTACTAGATGGAGAAACGTCAATGGAGGGAATGGTTTTGGAGAAAACTGGCAACCAGAATATGAAACTAGAGTAATTAGTGGAGATGCAACTCTTGTTGCTAGTCTTAACCAATTTAAGGTATTTAAGAAAAATAAAATTAACCCTTATTTATTCGCAGGTGCAGGGATAGGAAGTTTTGATGTTATGGCTGTGGATGGTAATATCGAATTGGAAATTGACGATTTAGATCAATTTGATGATGATTGGTCAATTTCAACCTATTTGACTGGTGGTTTTGGTATCGCATTCAAATTAGGTAAGAAAGTATCTATAGGATTAGAGCATAAGATCAAATCTGTATTAGGTAGAGGAGATGATTTATTGGATGCTGCTGAACTATTAGGTTCTTCTGAGACATCTTCAAGAGACTTAATAAACTACACAAATATTAGATTAGCTATTCCAATAGGTAAGGGAGATGATACTTCTCAGCCTTTATATTGGGCTTCTCCTTTAGATTTGATTGCAGACGATTTAGCAGAAGTAAAAGCGAGACCTATTTTTGACAACAATGATACTGATGGTGATGGTGTAGTAGATGCTTTTGATCAAGAAAACAATACTGCTGCTGGATGTCCTGTTGATACAAGAGGGGTTACCCTTGATAGTGATGGTGACGGAATCGCAGATTGTAAAGATAAAGAGCCTTATTCGCCTCCAGGTTATAAAGTTGATAATCAAGGTGTAGCAGATGTTCCAGCTCCGGATTATATTAATGAAAATGACGTTAACAGAATTGTTGATGCTAAATTGAAGGACTTTAGAGTTCCTACTCCAGCTATTCCTCCAATGGATTGGTTCTTACCAATGGTTAATTTTGACAATAACAAGTATGCTATCAAGAATTCTGAATATGCTAAGTTGCGTCAAATTGCTCAGGTAATGAAGCAGCACCCTGGATTGAGAGTTGTGGCTACAGGATTTACAGATGCTACTGCTAGCAACTGCTACAATGATGTTCTTTCTTATAACAGATCTCAAGCAGCTATAGACTATATGGTAAGTAAGTACGGAATTGGTAGAGATAGATTTGTATTGAACTACTCAGGTGAGAATGATTTACTTGTTCCAACTAACTCTAAGAGCTTAGTGAATAGAAGAGTTGAATTTAAAGTAGCAACTATAGAATCTAATGTTGGTAAGCCTGATTGTGGTGTGAATAATGCAGGTACTGGCGGTTCTGGATATTCTGGAAATAAAGAAAGTGGTTATTAAATTATAGGTTCTAAAAACCTACTAATTAACTAAATAAAAAAAGAGCCAGTTGTTTACAACTGGCTCTTTTTTATTGTCTACTGGCAATAAGAGTTCTTAAAGGTGAGAAGTATTTTAAATGATATGGCTGCCGTAACGGCTAGGTCGTTACGGCTTAGATGGTTCAAATCGAAGTTTCTCATCCTCAGCCACTTTTGATAAGTTGATCTAAAAATTGCCAATAGATAACATAACTAAAGTGCAGGCATTCAAGGTTTCAATCCCTTCTTTCCTCAGTTTACTGTACAAATCGGCATTTTCAGCGCCTGGATTAAAAATTACTCTTTCGGGCTTCAGCGCTATTATGTCTTCCTCGTATTCAGATTGATTACCCTCGTTAAGATAGACGCTTATTGTGTGCACCTTAAAGTCTATACCAAAATCTTGAAAATTAGCCTGAATACGAACTCCATTAACTAATTCACCTACCGATCTTCCAATGGCATGAACTGTATGTCCTCTTTCTTTTAAAGCCAAGATAGCTCTATTAGAGTACCTATGCGGTTTAAGCGATGCACCTAATACAAGTACAGATTTAGAATTTTCTTTTTTATCCATACCCATTAAACAAAAAAAATCAGGATTAAGTCGTGCTTAACCCTGATTTTATATAATCTATTTGATGATCTTATTTTCTTACACTAATAAACGAATTGGATCTTCTAAAAGAGATTTTAGCGTATTTAAGAATTCAGATCCAGTTGCGCCATCAACGACTCGATGGTCACAAGAAAGGGTTACCTTCATCATCCTACCTGCTTTGATTTCACCGTTTTCGACTATTGCTTTTTCTATAATACCCCCAACGGCAAGGATACATGCATCTGGTGGATTTATTATTGCAGTAAATTCTTCAATTCCAAACATTCCAAGATTTGAAATAGTGAAAGTATTTCCTTGCATTTCATCTGGACTTAGTTTTTTAATCTTTGCCTTGTCTGCTAAAATTCTGACCTCCTTATTAATGTAGGAAAGAGACTTTTGGTCTGCATTTCTTATTACAGGAACTAGAAGCCCATCTTCTACAGCTACCGCTACACCTATGTTGATATTACCATTGTACCTAATCTTATCTCCTAACCAAGAAGAATTTACTTTAGGATGTTTTTTAAGGGCACCTGCTACAGCTTTTACTACCAAGTCATTAAATGATATCTTGACATCCGAAACTTCGTTTAATCGCTTCCTGCTGTCCCAGGTATTAGTCATATTAATTTCAATAGTCAAATAGAAATGAGGAGCTCCAAATTTACTTTCACTTAATCTTCTAGCGATCGTCTTTCTCATTTGACTTACTGTAACTTCTTCATCTATACCAGTTACTGTACCTAATTGAGGTAATGCCGGAATAGATTTACTAGCTGAAGGAGCAGTAGGGTTCTTTAAGAAAGCTTCAACATCTTTTTTGACGATTCTTCCTTGATCACCAGTGCCAGATAAGGATTCTAATGTTATTCCTGCCTCTGTGGCCATTGATCTAGCGAGTGGAGAAATCTTGATTCTTCCATTCGAATCTTGTTTTACTGGTGTACTAACGGGTGGAGGTGGGGTAGAATGACTAGATGCCATAGCTGGAGCAGGCTGCTTTACAGCTTCTGGTTTCGCTTCCTCTGCACCTTCTACTTTGGCAGTTGGGACCTTATTTCCAGATTCTGCTTCAGCAGCAGCGATGGCTGCTTTCCAGTCTTCTCCTTTATCTCCAATGACAGCAATTACACCGTCAATAGGTACTGCACCCTCTTTTACTGCAATATGTAATAAGATACCATCAAAATAGCTATCTAATTCCATAGTTGCCTTATCTGTTTCAACCTCAGCTAAAGTGTCTCCAGAAGATACAGTATCACCTTCATTTACAAGCCAAGAGACGATAACGCCCTCTTCCATAGTATCACTCATTCGAGGCATTTTGATTACTTCAGCCATAGTATTAATTTTTGAATTGTTTTAATCTCGCAAAAATACCTCATAGAGAAGTATTTACCATATTTTAAACCTACTTTAGTGACTAAGGGTTTATTTTTATCTTTAATTTAGCATTTTTTATATAAATATCTACTAGTTTATGCAGTTTTCATCTATCCTACTATCTGAAGCAGTAGAATCTTTTTCTTCACTTCCTGGTATTGGAAAAAAAACAGCCCTCAGACTAGTATTACACCTTTTGGATGAAGATCCTACAATGACTGAGAGTATGGCTGCTAAGTTGGTGAAAATGAGGCAAAACATTAAACACTGTCAAAAGTGTTTCAATATTTCGGATGATGATATTTGTCAAATTTGTAATAATCATAAGAGAGATAAGTCTTTAGTATGTGTAGTGCGAAATATTAAAGATATAATAGCTATAGAAGAGACGGGACATTATTTTGGCGTATATCATGTCTTGGGAAATCTGATATCTCCAATTGATGGAATTGGACCTGAGGATATAAGAATTGCAGAATTAGTATCAAGAGTAGACTCCAAAGAGATCAAAGAAATCATCATGGCAATAAGCCCTTCTATTGAAGGAGAAACTACAATATTTTATATATCTAAAAAGCTTAACCATTCTGATGTTTCTATATCCACAATTGCTAGAGGTGTTTCTTTCGGAGGCGAGCTAGAATATGCAGACGAGATTACACTTGGTAGATCTATTATTTCAAGAGTAAAGTATGAGCGTTAATCCGTACCCAAAAGAATGAAGCTATCAATTGTTATAGTTAATTATAATGTGCGATATTTTTTAGAGCAAGCTTTGCATTCTGTATGCACTGCGATACAAGGGCTAGAAGCAGAAGTTTTTGTAGTGGACAACGCATCTTCCGATGATAGTGTAAAATTAGTCAAGTCTAAATTTCCCCAAGTTTACCTTATTGAAAATAAAGAAAATGTTGGGTTTTCTGTCGCAAATAATCAAGCTATAAAAAAAGCGAAAGGAGAATACATTTTGCTACTCAATCCTGATACCTTGGTAGAAGAAGATACTTTTACTAAGTGTATTCAGTTTATGGACAAAGATTCATCGATCGGGGCAGTGGGTGTAAAAATGATAGATGGTTCGGGCAAATTTTTACCTGAATCTAAAAGAGGCTTCCCGAGCCCAATGGTAGCTTTTTACAAAACCTTTGGATTTTCGAAAATGTTCCCCAAATCGAAAATGTTTAATCGATATCATTTAGGATACCTTGATAACAGAAAGACGTGGGAAATAGATGTTCTCGCTGGAGCATTTATGTTTATGAGAAAGTCTGTACTAGATGAAGTTGGGCTGTTAGATGAGGCGTTTTTTATGTATGGAGAAGACATAGACCTTTCCTATCGCATTCAAAAAGCGGGATATAAAAACTACTACTTCCACGATACAACTATTATCCATTATAAAGGAGAGAGTACAAAAAAGGGTAACCTAAACTATGTTAAAACCTTTTATAGGGCAATGATAATTTTTGCAAAGAAGCACTTTACGGGGCCTTTAGCAGAACTATTTATTATTTTTTTGAATCTAGCGATTTATTTTAGAGCGGGACTAACTATTGTGAAAAATGTTTTCAAAAAGTGTCACTATGCGATTTTTGATGCACTTATTATTTTCATAGGAATATTTCTGATAAAAGATTTTTGGGCAAACTATTTTTATCAGGACCCTACTTATTTCAACGCTAGTCTGATGCGATTCAATGCTCCACTTTATACAGGCTTATGGATTGTCAGTTTATTTTTTAATGGAGCTTATGATAAACCATTTGAATTAAGAAGACTTATAAGGGGTATATTCATTGGCTTGATAATAATAGCTGGTGTTTATGGGTTCTTGAATATTGACTATAGATCTAGTAGGGCCATAATTTTATTAACAACTGCTTGGACTTTGTTTTTTACAGTTGCCTATAGATACCTTTTTTACTTTGCAAAGTATAAAACATTCAATATCCTTAGTGGACAGAATAGTAATGTGCTTATTGTAGGGTCAATCGACGAGAGTTCTAAAGTTAGGCAATTACTTAATAATGCATTTGCACAAAAAAATATCATCGGGATTGTTACATCAGACGAGTACGAACAAGATGCGAACGTATTAGATAAACTAGAAAATTTATCTGAAATAGTACAGATATTTAATGTGACGGAAATAATATTTTGTGCGAAAGACATAAGTTCTCAACAGATTATATCATGGATGACATCTCTTGGACCTAGCATAGATTATAAAATACTACCACAGGAAAGCTTTAGTATTATCGGTAGTTCTTCAAAAGAAAACCCTGGTGAGCTATACACAGTAGATGTTAGATTTAAAATAACTGATGTAATTTCAAAGAGAAATAAAAGGTTAATGGATCTCGGGATTTTATTGTTAATTATATTAGTATTCCCAATGTTCATTCTTATTACTAATAATAGGGTAGGCTTGGTAAAGAATTGGATTAAAGTTTTATTTAATAAATTTTCTTGGGTAGGGTATAACGAATCCGATGTACATAACTTGCCAATTATAAAACCTGGGGTGCTTTCTAATGATATTTCATTTTCTGAAAGTGCACTTAATCAGAAATCTAAATATCAACTAAATTTTATATATGCCAAAGACTATACTGTGTATAGAGATTTACGATTGATTTTTCTTAATTTATCAGAACTCGGAAGATAGGCGTTAAAAGTTTTGGTATGCTTATTGCACATAACAATTCTGTTACATTCCCCGTAATATTTTTCCCTCTTTTTTTAGTAGTCCCCGTAAATTAATCTTAAATGAAAAAGTTAAGCGTATTTATGACTACCCTCCTTTTTATATCATTATCAACTCTACACGCCAATACTATTATAGGAGTTGCAGATGATGCATTCGTTATTAAAAACAATTCATTAGTATTTGATGTGTTGGAAAATGATATCATTAATGGAGAAATCTTAGGGTTTGGAATTGAAATTCACCCATCCTATGGAGAAGTAACCATAAATGAAGACAAATCAGTTACTTACAAGCCATTTGAGAATATTTGTGAAGAAATGGATTATTTCTTTTATTATGTTGAAGATGATGAGGGTCCTAAATTAGTAGAAGTGACCATCGATATCTTATGTGAGCCTTTAACTATTATGAATGGTTTCTATTCAGATGTTGAAGAAGAGGAAGCAGAAAGTAAGCCTTCTACCTTTACAATTATAGGTGCTGAAAATTTCCCAAGTAATTCGCTTTATGTTTTTAACGATACAGGCGAAGAAGTGTACTACACGCAAGGATATTCAAATGAGTGGGACGGGAAAAATGAAGAATCAAATGAAATCGAATTAGACCGTATTTATTATTATGTATTCAACGATGGTCTAGGCGGAACGTATTGTGGATACGTTCAAATGAACTAAATTCGAAAAAAAAAGTAATTAAGAGATGCGACTCCATCCTTTAACTAAATGAAAATTTTGTTCTAGATGGGCTCGCATTTTTTTATGTATATTCATAGTGAGTTTAGGGTCTTTTTCAAAAATTCTAATTGCCATTTCTCGACATACTTTTATCATCTCACTATCTCTTACAATATCGGTTAGCTTAAACATATTCATACCTGATTGCATAGTCCCATCGATATTGCCTGGTCCTCGTAATTTTAAATCTGCCTCTGCTATCTCAAAACTATCATTCGTGTTGACCTTGGTTTGGATGCGCTTTTAACTTTCTTTTGAAATATTATTTTTAGACATTAGTATACAGTAAGACTTGTCT
>CAYZUW010000132.1:0-10262 GCA_964481325.1 uncultured Saprospiraceae bacterium | reverse complement strand
CACTTGGATCGTAAAAATGCTTATTCAAATGCAGTACCTCGTTATTGTCATTCACAGATATGGTTGGTAACCAAGAGTGCTCAACTCCTGTGAGGAAGATATTTTTGAAACCTAGATTCAAGGCAACCATTAGACTTGGGATAATTACGTTATGAGGACGAGGCATACCTAGGTTGAATCTGTAGAAAGAGTGCGTTAAAAAATCAAAACCTTCTACAGGAGTAGTATTAAATGGATGAAAGCTGAGGTGTTCATTTTTGTCTAGATATTCTTTGAGAAAAGCAGATTTAAATGCTTCAGCAGGCAGAAATATTTGCATCGACCATTTCGTTTTTGAAATAAAATTATCAAACAAAATCTTTCGCAATCTTATATTTTGTTCTCGCACCCCTTCTCTCCAAAATTCAGGCCCGACAATGAGATAGTAGTTTGGTTTAACAAGTTCGAACAAATCTGAATTTCCAAAATAGTTTACCGCCCAAAGATTTTTACCTACCAACTGCTCGGCATGTTTATGTATCACTTCCTTCATAGAAGGACCATTGCCCATAATAATCAATCGCTCATTCTTGATGCTAGGTAACTGAATTCTAAGTTTAGAGCGAAGTATTACTTTTAGGACGGTACCAATGCTGCTAAATAGTTGAGAAACAAAATGCTGAAATTTTTCTGCAAAACTTAAATCCATTATGACATTTTTGCTCTAGAAATTTTTTCGTTCAATATTTCTGCACACTTGTTGTAAATATTTCTTGCGGATTCATTTGGAATCAGTTGTTTTGAATTGAGGTGCATCATCAACAATTCCTTTCTATTGTGATAAAGCCTTTCAATGACACTGTTTACACTTTCAATATTTTCTGTATTGATTTTACCATTGTATAAACAAACTTTTTCTTCTTCCAACTCTTTAATCAAAAAATAACTATCCTCATTCTCAAGGAGATTCAAAGTAGGTAGTCCCGCATACGCCGCTTCGTATGTTGTGATACCTCCTGGCAAAATAGCAAGGATGCAATTCTTTAATATTTGCCACATACTTTTATTAGCTTTTGCAAGAATTATTTCGTGGTCACTATTTTTTTTTATTTCACTGATGAGTTGATCATAAGAGTGGGAGTAACCTTCTCCTAGCATAACCCAAAACGTAGCCGGAACTTTGCACTTTTTTAATGATTTCAAAAAATTTAGCGTTTTGTTGGCAGCGTCACCCCCTCCCATACAGACCGCTATTGGAAATTGACTCAATTCAAGATTGTCTTCATAAATAGAGGTCTTAATCTTTTTGCATGCATCCTGAATAATAGTATATTCCAAAGAGCTATAAATATTAGGAGGAAGATGAGCATCAGGCAAATTATGATACTTTGTTCTATTAAAGAAGATATCTACAGAACTCATCTTATTAAAAATAGGAGAGATAGACACCTTGAGTTGTACTTGATCAGAAACTTTATGAAACAAGGAGTCCGAAATGTCTATCATGTCAAAGAAGCAAACATCGTAACTACCTAGAGTAGGTAATAGAGATTCATCCTCATAGATACTATAGGGATAGCCGACTTCATTCATCAACCTAGCTACTAAAGATTCACCTATAATTGTAAAATCAATATTTACACTTGCCTGTTGTTTAGCAAACTGATTGGCCAAGGAACGTGAACGTATTAAATGTCCCAACCCAGTCTTTGTAGAAGCTTTGCATAGAAAGAGGATTTTCATATGATCTCTTTATGATTTAGCAGGTCTTGAAAGCGTTTCAAATAGATCAACAGAAAAGGCATCATGCTGTTTTATATCGGACTTCAATTTTTCCCCTATTATCAAATCAATTTGATCCGCATTCATTTTGCCTTCTGGTCTGACTACAAGCACATCATCATTACTCAGGACTGTTCCCGCTTTCAAGTCGTGCTTAGCATAGAGCGAACGACGAGCTCGTTTTCTAGTATATCGTTCTGCGTCGCTAATTTTGTTTTCGGGAATGATTAAAGCTTGCTCCGCTTTTCTTAAATCACTTACATAATCTGTAAGTCCTTTTTCTTCCATTGCATAAGCGTGGTCAAAACCTTCCTGCGTTTTATTTTCCGTAAAGTGTTTTTCAAACCAGGTGGCACCTTTCGCCATGGCCATACAAGCAGCATGACTCGTACCTGTATGATCTGAATAACCGACAGGAAAACCAAATTTGTCTAGCAGGGTTTTTACAAAGCTTACATTGGCTCCTTCTAAATGTGCAGGGTAGACAGATACGCAATGCAAAATAACAAGGTCAGAAAAATTTTCTTTAGCCAAAGTTTCAAGTGTAAATTCAATGTCTTGCATGGTACTCATTCCCGTAGAAATGACCAATTTCTTTCCTCGTGCCGCAACTTCTCTTATGAAGCGAACATTATTGAGATCGCAACTGGCAAGTTTGATATAAGGTGGGTCAAACTTCATCAGTAAATCAAGACCTCGCGTATCAAACACAGAAGCTGTGAATGAAATTCCTTGTTCTTTACAGTAGGCAGCAAGTAGGTCGTAATCTTCATCAGGTATCATCCCATCCTCTCTTATCTTGATTACCTTCTTTATATCATAGTGTCCGTAATCATAATCTCCAGGAAGATATAGTCCCCATGGATATATGATTTGAAATTTAATAGAATCTGCTTGGGCATTCTTGGCTATATCAGCCAATTTTTTTGCCTTAACCAATTGACCATTGTGATTTGTTCCAGCTTCCGCTATAATATGAATTTTACTTTCTGACATTTTAAACTTTAAATTTGACTTCTTACTAATTCTGCAAATTTATCGCAGTTTTCAACTATTGTGTTTCTGTTTTTAGCCCACAAGCTAGTTTTTAATTTATTCTTTATGGTAGTCAAGTCACCGATATTATCTACTCGTTGGGCCACTTCTTTTACTACATCGTCCTTTACAAAATTGATGTTCCACTCATCCATTCCTAAGGTGTCTAACATACTGATAGCTCTCTGGTCATAGCTAATTTTTATGGTTGGTATATCATAAGATAAGCATGGAATAAAGCTATGTAGTCTAAACGTGACATTTAGTTTTGTATTCTTTAAATACGTAAGATAGGTGTATACGTCATCTGTATAAAGGTAATCTACTTCATTAAAAGAGGCAGCGAATGGAATGTCTCTATGGTCATGACAAAGTATCTTGATGTTTTGATACCCTTTTTCTTTTAAGACGGAAATCATTTCGTGCATCTGAGCTCGCAGTTCGTACTGATAGGATACAGGCACACTCATTAAAGTAGGAGTACGAATAGAAATTAGCACATCCGTTTGATCCTTTGGAGATATCGGTACCAGATGCTGAGGCATCTCGTTGATAAATAGAGTAGGGCATCCTCCTACTATATTATCACATCCCAGACTGTCTATATGCGCCTTAGTAGCTTTGTCTCTAGACATACAGATTTCGGCTCTGTTGTTTAAGAGTTTTATCTTATTGTCTGTCATCACGTCCGTACGATTGACTAACTCTAGTTTTTCGTTGTACACCTTACCACGAGATACACTAAATATCATCATAGGTCTTTCAAGAGCATTCAAAGCGACTTCGTTTACCTCCAATTCTCCATTTTCGTATAGATTACCGCCTCCGATGATGATACCATGACCAAATCGATTGACCTCATAAATAGTATTTGAGCTAATCCCTGCTTTTTTATGGCTTTCATATTTACTGGTAGCCGGTAGGGAGATTACATTAAAGTTTTCTTTAAAAGCATTTCTGACAAAGTGATTTATGCCAAGGTATATTACATCATTACCAATATTGAAACCTTTCGGTCTTATGGAATACAAGTTTATCATTCTATCTCTTTTTTATTCACTTTGAACTTCTCTAATATTTCTTTTATAGTAGAAGTATGAAAGTCAAATGTAGGGTTATTTAAGATTATTTTTTCAACGTTATTGTGATCTTCAGCAGTATCAATGGTAAACCGAATATCATGATCATTTCCATACTTGTACTCTAAACCATGAATGGTGAGTTTGTCTGGATTTTGATAAAACCAACTGGTGATATGTTCTCTCAGTTCTTTGGTATTTAATTGGCTATAGTTTTTTTCAAACACATTTGAGCGCATTATCTCAACACTAAGACCATAGGGAAACCTTCTAGGGACCAAATTAGTAACAAAATCAACCTTAGGATTTTCATTTAATATCCTCAAAGCCTCTTCTGTTATTTGTTTGTTCAAAAATGGACTATCTCCATTTACCCTCGCAAACATTTCAATGTTAAAATGATGGATACAATCCAATATACGCTTGGCAATATTTTCAAAGTCACCTTGGAAATACTTGATCTTATTTTCCTTGGCAATTTCAATCAATGGTAAATCTACATCTCTATCGCTTGTCACCAATATAGGCTCGAGATTTTCAACCTTTTGAACGCCGTCTATACACCATTGAATTAGTTTTTTACCGCCTAATTCTGATATCACCTTGTTAGGTAACCTCCTCGAATCTGTTCTAGCTAAAATTAATGCTGCATTCACCTCATTTATGGTTTAAATCAGTACTCACTTTTATCTAATCTTTAATAAACGAGTATTAAATTTATTTGTTTACCTCTTTTAATACTCAAAATTGCAATTAAAACCATAAAAATCAACATTATATATATTATAATATCTGTTTTATTTAATTGTCTTATTCTTTCGACTAAATCTTGTAATGGAGGGGACTCATTGTTCAGCAGTAAATTTTAGTTCGCTAATAACCAGAAATTAATAGCTATTCGTATAAATTTTATAATCTCTTGAAAATCAACTGTTTACTGGTGGTCGATTTATGATTTCCCAAAAATTACCGAATCAATAGTTAAATAGAGCTGGGCAATTTCCTTTTCTAGCCGTATACCTAGCCTATATACTACATCGACAAGGTGTTAAGTTCTCTTCATAGAATTTTAAGATTTACCAAAAAAAGAGAATACATTTGTAATCAAACAAATCCTTTTGCAAGAAAAAAACATTTCTTTAGTTATCTGTACTTACAATAGAGCAAAGTTTATTGGAGAAGCCTTAGACTCCCTGGCCAATCAATCCTTATCACCAGAGCTTTTTGAAATCATCATTGTCAATAATAATTGCACGGATAACACCGAGCAAGTTTGCAAAAATTTTATTGCTATTCATCCTGAATTAGATATCAATTACGTTATTGAGTCCAACCAAGGATTATCATTTGCAAGGAATAGGGGAATAGAAGAAAGTAAGTACGACATTATTTCCTATATCGATGATGATGCCTATGCGAAGAGTGATTTTTTGGAGCGAATATTTACTTTTTTTAAAGAGAACCCGGATGCAGTTGGACTAGGTGGTAAAGTCATTCCTCGATACGAATACGAAGAACCAGCTTGGATGAATCCATATCTTGATGGTTTTGTAGCAAAAATGGATAAAGGAGACAAGCAAGTACGATTTAAGGCCGATGAATATCCAGTGGGTTGCAATATGACTTATAGCAAAGAAATACTGAAAAGAGTAGGAGGGTTCAATAACAAACTAAAGTGGAGGGCAGATGATAAATATATAGGCATTCAGGTACGAAACCATAGTGATCAAGTCTATTACCTACCTGAGCTTAGCGTAGAGCATAGTATTGACGCTTACAGAACCTCTGATGAAAACTTTAGAAAATTTAGTCTGAAATTCGGAAATGAAGAGGCCATTAGAGTGAAGGATATCGGTTGGTTTGATTTTTCTATTAAAGCGTTGGAGTATTTATACAAACTCTTCGGTAGTTTCATTTTGTTCATCCTTTTTACTTTGAAAGGCCAGGTTCTTAAGGGAAAATATACTTTTCTATATAGATGGTGGGCAACAGTTGGATATTTCAAATAACACAATATCGTGAATTTCAAAAAGGGAAAATATCGACAAAAGAGACATTTTGGGGTTTCATGAGTTTTTGGAGTGGACTCATTTATAAATAATAAACAGCAAAACAATGAAGATCTATCAAACTTCACTATTTATTAACTCATTATATACAATGAGCTCTATCTTGAACCTTTGGACAAAAAAGTCCCCTTAAAGCATTATATCTAGCGAAATAATACCTAGTATTTACTAAATACATAGGTTAGAAGGGAGATTTGCTCTTGTAAAGCAAGAGATTGCATTATTTGGTTTAGACTCCACATTATTGGCGCTGTATTCAAAAGTATAGACTAAATGAAAATGTTGAAAATATTTTAATGGTTAAAAACATGAACGTGTTGATTTTTTAAATAAACGTGCAACATATATATGGATAATATGATATGATTGCTGATCCTAAAGTGACATTTTGTGGCTCCACAAGTTTTTGGAGTCCACTTAAGGTCTAAAATAATAGATAAATATTGATTTATAAAAGAGTTATATGGCTGGTTTTTTTTGTCTATGCAGCGATGTTAAGGGGGCAAGACCCTTATTATATAACTTTTGATGTAGATAATGGACTTCCAAGCAGCGAGATATATGACATTGTTAGTGATACGAATAACAATATTTGGATATCCACGGATAGAGGAATTAGCATGTATGATGGAGCATCTTTCGAGCTATTTAACACAAATAACGGGTTAGCCGAAAATGTGAATTTTTATTTTAATAAAGATAAATCAGGCAAGATTTGGATTTTGGGTGCCAATAATTCAATTTCATATATACGTAATAATTCTATTTATCCTTATGAACATAATCAAGAGGTTGGGGACGTAATAGATAAAACTAAAACGGCACATTGGATAAAATATCTCGATACATATGCTGAACACCCTTATTTCATGACTTTTCAAAACTATTCTGGAGTAGAATATTATTCAACACTTTCTAATACTAATAAGCAGCCGGGTGAACAATTAACACCAGTATTCACAAAAGTCAGCACATCTTTTACAAGTAATGATACCTTGCTAAATATTCATGGTGATTTTTATAACTTTTACTTTCATCAATTTTTGAAAGTAGCAAATTATAGGGTGTCCAAGGCAATTGAAAATGGACGAAATCAGATATTTTTTCATAATAGAAATACTGTCTTCAAAAAAAGCCTATCAAATGAAAAAGTAGAGCAAGTTAAAATCCCGTATGATATAGAATCTTTTTATCTCGACGGCCAAGAAAATCTATGGATTTGCACCAGAAAAGGACTTTTCTTTTTTAAAGATTCGAACCTTAATATTGAACCTAAAGTTTATTTTGATGACTTATTAATTTCATGCATAAAAGAAGATTTTCAGGGGAATTTTTGGATAGGTACCAACGATTCTGGAGTTAAATTCGTACCGTCCTTCGAAATTTCAATTGTTGACCATCCTAAATTAGCCAACAAAAATGAAAGCTTTCTTAGTATTAACGTTAATAATGAGTTTATATCATTTGGTTCATCGAAGTCAAAAATTATAGTTTGTGATGCTACCGAAGAATGTAGATCTTATGCTGTACCTGCTATTTCTTCTAATAATCAAATCAATAAAATATACCCTTGGAAAGACAACTCTGTTATTCTAAATTCAGGGACAGTTTTTAGTGTAGAGGAGACTGGTCAACCTAAGTATTCCTCGAATAAATATGGCTATACTGTATTATGTAGTAAACTAAAAAATGGAGACCTCGTAGTTTTTGCTAGAAGTGCACTTTTCGGAATCGAAAAAGCTGATGGATTAATTACTTCAGAAAATTTTACTAATCCTATTAATAGCAATTTGTACGTCGTGGCTCAAAATTTAGAAAAAGACATTTTCTTTGGGACCGCACAGGGCCTATTTTTAGTCAAGGACTATGATTACAACAACAATTCCGAAATACTAGATATCCATGGAGAAGGATTAGGACGAGTTAGCGATATTGTAATTGAAAATAACGGAATTATATGGGTGTCAACCATTGGTAATGGAGTTTATGCTGTAAAGGAGACAACAGCTATTAAGTTTGACGAGGTAGACAGATTTTCTAGCCCAATGGTGAATAACCTCATCTCAACAAACGACTCCTTACTCTGGCTAGCTACAAACAATGGGATAGATGTACTTTCGTATAATATTGGAGATACCTTGAGCACCAAATATTTAAGAAGGATCAATAATACAGATGGTTTAGTTTCGACCAATGTAAATGATATAGAATATTGGAACGGTAAAATTTGGGCGGCAACGAACAGAGGTGTTTGTAATTTTCACCCCAATATATTGGATAAGGAAGTTCCTCAAATACCTATTTCTATAACTCGATTTGTCAATAGAGACTCAACCTACAACATCGAAGATGAACTCCATTTTGAACACGATCAGAATGACGTTTTTATTGCATATTCTGGCTTGAGCTTTCAACAATTTAACGAGCAAGTAGAATACAAATACAAGCTCATTAAAGATGGCAATGTAAAAAAAGAGAAATGGATTTATACCAAAGATAGAAGCGTAAGATTTAATGATTTACCTCATGGTGACTATACATTTGAAGTAAATGCCATGAATAAATTGAGGAATTGGAATGAGTCTTCTGCTAGTGTTAGTTTCGTTATAAAGCCTCATTTTACCGAAACACTACTGTTTAAAGCTTTGGCTTTATTATCATTAGTCATTGGGATATATACAATTATTAGAATACAAAATAATAGAGATAAAGCAAAACAACTACAATTGTTAGAGCTCGAAGAAGCCAAAAGAAAAATGCAAGAAGCGGAAATTTCTGCAATTAGAAATCAAATGAACCCACACTTTGTATACAATTCTTTAAACTCCATTCAGAATTTATTTTTCAAAAATGATAGTTATGGCGCCAATTACTACCTTTCCAAATTTTCCCTTCTATTGCGTCAAAGTCTTCAATTCACCAGTGTAAATTTTATTACTCTAAAGCAAGAATTTGACTTTTTGTCCAACTACATAGAACTAGAATCGCTTAGATTCCCGAACAAGTTTGCTTATAAAACAAAAATAGATGACTCAATAAACATGGATTTAATTTTAATCCCATCACTTATCTTACAGCCCATTGTAGAAAATTCAATCAAACATGGCTTTGATGATATTGACTATTCGGGAGAGATAATAATAGAAGTTGTAAAAAAAGAGCAGACACTTGAAATCTCAATCTCTGACAATGGCAAGGGTGTTACAAAAACCAAAAAATCTAATTCTAACAATAGCCAATTACATAAATCCTTTGGAATTAAAATGGTAAATAATAGATTAGATTTACTTAATCAATCACATTTTGACGGACAAGCCACTGCTAAAATGATCCAATCTGAGAAAGGATATCAAACCCTATTTGTTCTACCGATTATATATGACAATGATTAAAGCACTAATAATAGAAGATGAAATCAATAACCAAGAATTGCTCACCAATTTGCTCAAGCAATTCTGTCAAAATGTACAAGTATGTGGAGTAGCAGCATCTGTATCTGACGGCATAGCAAAAATAAATTCCCTAAATCCTGATATTGTTTTCTTAGACTATCAGATCCAAGGTGGAAATGGTTTCGACGTTTTAGAAGCTTTTGATGCACCTACCTTTAAAGTGATTTTCATTACGGGATACTCAGAGTTTGCCATAAAAGCCTTTAAGTATGCAGCCTTGGACTACATTTTGAAACCGATTAACATTGATGAGTTAGTCGCTGCCGTAAGCAGATTCAAACCTCAGGTTAAAGACTATAGAAAAAATTACGAATTTCTTATAAGTGAAATGGCTAATGACAATCAAGATTTAGATAGAATTGTAGTCCCTTACAAAAATGAGTACCAAGTAGTTAACTTTGAAAAAATTATATTCATCCAAGCGGTAACATCCTTTGCGAAACTTTATTTGACAGATGGAATTTCGTTACTTTCGTCCCAATCTCTTAAATTTTATGAAGAGTCCCTTCCCAAGAATAGCTTTTTCAAGATTCATAAATCTTACATTATAAACACCTTAAAAGTGAAAAGTGTCAGCCAAGGAAGGGGAGGGAAAGTATATTTGACCAACGGACACGAGGTTCCTATCGCAATCAGAAGGAAACCAGATTTTCTAAAATATCTTAAACCCTAAGTAATCTTTCCTACAAAAACTTTAATTCGAGGCTAGTCTGATGCGTAAAACCTTCCGAGATGTGCTAATAATTTGCTACCTTTGCACTTTCAAGCCTTCGATATAGGCATCCATTTTACAGGCTATTCTTTTTTTGTTTCCTACATTCGTGTATCAAAAAAGGGCATTTCTTAATAAAAAATAAAGTATGGGT
>CAYZUW010000131.1:0-10305 GCA_964481325.1 uncultured Saprospiraceae bacterium | reverse complement strand
TTATGCTATGAGCAGCTTTACTTACAATAAAAGGAACTTTTGATTTGTCTATTTTCTCGAAGTTAAACGAAAATCCATATTCTCCCGTCAGCAAAATATTGCCACAAAGGATACCAATGAATTTCACCTTTTTAGCGAACCAGTTTTTTAAAGAAAATGAAGTATTTTCTTGCTTTCCTTCCTCCTTATAGCTGGTATCAGCTTCCCATAAACCACATTGAAACAAGGCGCGACCTACCACCTGATCTTGCATTCGAAAGATGGTGTAGAATTGTTGCATATCATTTTGGAAGTTATCAGCAGCAGCCTCTAGAAAGGGAGCCTCACTTAGCACGTTGGGTCCATTAAATGCTGCTTTGTCCCAATCAGACTTGCAGTCAGCTAGGGCATCGTGGCAAGTAAAATTCAGGCCGGGTATGTCAGATATATTAAATGTACGTGTAGTCTTAGATTCCATACAGCACTCGGCTCTTTAATCGAAATACCTATTATACTTTGATATGTCACTTCTATTTTAAAGAATAAAATTAGGTATTCACCTCAACGCCAAAAATAACAACATATAAATAAATATGTTCCATCTATCCCATTAAGTTGTATTTATTTAACTCAAAGTATTTGACGTCAGTATTGTAATGAAAAGCTTCTCCTTTGAATTCAAAGCCTGTTTTGAGTAAAACATTGACAGAAGCGTCATTTTCTAGGTGAGTTACCGCGACTAATTGCTCCAACTTAAGGGTATTAAACGCATAGTCTTTAAATGCTAAAGAACCTTCTGTGGCTAGTCCTTGTCCCCAAAAACGCTTCATGAGTCGATAGCCAAATTCCATTTTATCCGGGTTTTCGAATGGTTTCAACAAAAACCAACCAATAAACTCAGCCGAAGTCTTGTCAATGGCTATGCTATACCCTATTTGATCGTCTGTGATGTCGCAAGCGTTATTAAAATATTCCTTGCTAGCCTTTCTATCCATCACAGGACGTATATATTTCATCACTTCTTCATCTTTGTTGAGGTGATAAAAAAAATACTCATCCTCCGGCTTGGGAGGTCTAAGTATCATACGCTGTGTCTCTAAAAGGGCCATAGTTTGTTGAAATTATTCGTCAGTGCTCCATTTTTTTATCTCAGTCAATGCGTATTGTTCATCCTTCCAACCTAGCAATTTCATGCTGCCTAAGCCTTTATAATTCAGAAACCACTCTTGTACAATGAATTGAGCGGCATTGTAGCGGGTGATGAAAGTGCTGAACTTCTCGACATCTATAGTACGCTTAGCTGCGTCAAAAGGTACAGCGATTATCTTATGATCTTTTTCCCCATGGTCTTCTAGCAGCAGTACAGCAATGGGTAAAACACGCATTACGGAGCCTTTTTCGACAGATTCGCTCAGAACAAGGACATCTATTGCATCACCATCTCCTCCCTTAGACTCTTCCATTTTGGTAGCAGCGATAAAGCCATAATTGCCCAAATATGGCAAAAAGTCAATAACCCGATCTTTATTATCTACCTGATCTGGTCGTAATGCTTCTTTTTCTGAGTCATATTCATATTTAATGTTTCCTCCTGCTGGAATTTCTATGTACGCATTGATGCTGCCATCTTCGTTAAAAGTAGAGGTAGGCACCTCTGCATTTGGCTTGGAGGCAGGCTGACACGAAATCATAATAATCGCTGCCGCTAATAACCATTGCGGTACTAATTTGTTTAACCTTTGTACTTGGTAGGACATAAAGCCTACTTGATTTGGCTGCCTTTTAGGTATATCTAACATTTGTTTGTCCGTGTAAGTACATTTGTTTATCATCGGGCTAAATAAATTATAAATTACAGCGTCAATAAGACGTAGAATGTAAATTTGCGCAAAATGAGTGAAAAAACTTACTTTAAACCAGAAGATCTTAAAAAATTCGGTAATATATCTAAATGGTCTGAAACCTTAGGGAATAAATTTTTTGATTACTATGGTGAAGTATTCAAAGAAGGTGCCTTGACTGCCCGCGAGAAAGCACTGATTGCCCTTGCGGTCTCACACGCGGTTCAATGCCCTTATTGTATAGATGCCTATACCAATACCTGTGTGACCAAAGGTGCCGAAGAAGAAGAGATGATGGAAGCAGTCCATGTGGCTGCCGCGATAAAATCTGGAGCTACCTTGGTTTATGGTGTACAGATGATGAATCATAACGATAAAATATCTATGTAATTCCCCAAATAATTATTGAATACTTAATATTAATATGGCTACTAAGCAAAAAACAAAATCTTTAAAGTCGCGAGGCGATGATCTCTCGAGTACTTTTTTCCAGTTGGACGTCTTGAATGGCAAAGAGGTAAGCGATGCTAAATTTCCTACCTTTGCAAAAAAGGTAAGTGATCTAGGATACAAAACACTTCGACCAGCTACGTTAGAAATCTTCCAGCTCAATATTGGGAAACTTTGCAATCAAACTTGTACACACTGTCATGTAGATGCAGGCCCAGATCGTAAGGAAGAAAATATGGATAAAGCTACATTGGAAAAGTGCCTCAAGGTAATTGCTTCTGTACCTACTATACATACCGTAGATATCACAGGTGGAGCACCCGAGATGAATCCACATTTTAGATGGTTTGTCGAAGAATGCACTAAGCTGGGTAAAAAAGTGATTGACCGATGCAATTTGACCATCATAGTTGCCAATAAGAAATACCACGATTTGCCTGCCTTTTTGGCAAAACATAAGGTGCATATTATATCCTCTCTACCTTACTTCTCAGAGGGCAAAACAGATAGTCAGCGTGGAGACGGTGTTTTCCAGGCTTCTATCAAAGCCTTACAAATGCTGAACGAAGTGGGATATGGAAAGAATGACCCAGATCTCGTGCTTGATTTGGTGTACAATCCTAACGGAGCATTTCTGCCTGACTCACAAGAGAGTTTACAAGCCTTGTTCAAAAGGAAATTGAGCACCAAGTTTGACATCTCCTTCAATAGCCTATTTGCTATCACTAATCTTCCTATCGCTAGATTCTTAGACTATCTATTGCAGTCTGGAAACTACGAAGAGTATATGGAGAAATTGGTCAACGCTTTCAACCCGATGACCGTCGAAGGACTTATGTGCAGAAACACGGTTAGTGTGAGTTGGGAAGGCGATTTGTACGATTGCGATTTCAATCAGATGCTTGAGCTCAAAGCGGCGAGTAAAGGGTCTCAGCATTTGGACGATTTCGACTTGGAGACTTTTCAAAATAGAAATATAGTCCTCAACCAACATTGCTATGGCTGTACCGCAGGTGCAGGATCTAGCTGTGGTGGCGAGATCGCTTAATTTTATTTGCTTATTTTTTTGGGAGTGCCTCTATCTGCATCTAAATTGGTACCTTAGTCCATGAAGGGAACAGCTATCCCCTTTTATAGCCATACTTGTGTACTAAGGATAAGCAGATAGAGTCGGGCTGCTCCAGGCTCGCTGCTCGCTCGGTACAGCAGCCTCAGGCCAAGGCTACCACCCTACTGCTGCACTAAACCTTACGTATCCCTCACTCATTGTATATTGCTATGCCTTGTGATTTTTTCTTAATTTAGTGGTATGAAAGTACTATTTAACCTTAATTTATTCTTCATTGTTGGTTTGAGCCTTTTTACGTGTAAGTCGCAAAAAGCAATTGAAGACAAAGTAACAGTTGCAAACCAAAACACCACCACACAGCCTCGTCCAAAAGTAGTCTCTACTGCTGTCGAAAGCGAATTGATCAGCATGGAAAAAGGGGCTTGTCATGGCAGCTGCCCTATCTATCAGCTAACCATTTTCAACAATGGTAAATGTGAATTCAATGGAAAGAGATTTTGCAAAAAACTCGGTGCCTTTACTGCCAACTTATCTGAGGTAGAACTGAATTTTCTTCTACAGAAAATAGCTCAACTAGATATGAATGCTTACCCTGAACGAATAGAATCATTGGTTCCAGATTTTCCCAGTACAGAGATTACTAGCCAATCGGATGAAGGCGTAAAAAGTGTTTGGTGGAGAGACGGAGCCCCTGGTGAACTAGAAGAAATGGCGGTGATACTAGATAAATTTCGCCAAGAATTATCTTGGGAATTCGATGTCAATGCACCCTTACCTGCTGGCACGATAGAGAACGAAATGCTTATTCAATTGAAAGAAGGCATAAAAGCGACTGACTTTGCTACAGAATATAATAAATACAAATTCACACCTGTGAAGGAGTTGGTACCCGACCAAAATTATTGGTTATTTAGATTTGATACCAAAATTATTTCAGGAATAGAAATGCTCAACCTATTGAACAAATCAGAAAAAATACACAATGCAGAATTTAATAAAGAATTGGAACAAAGACACTAATGTCCTAACATCCCTATGTTTACTTCTTTTCATCTTTTTCATTACGCCACTAGCTGCTCAGACTACACAAGCAGCGACTATGCAAAAAGACACGCTACAGTATGAAGAATTTGAAATGGTCGAAGGCGACACTACTTATGTCATGAAAAAATATTTTCTACTCACTTACCTAAGCGGAGAGAAAAGAGACCA
The DNA here is from genome assembly GCA_964481325.1 of uncultured Saprospiraceae bacterium. GTDB lineage: Bacteria > Bacteroidota > Bacteroidia > Chitinophagales > Saprospiraceae > JALZVN01. Next base: position 5,754 of record CAYZUW010000131.1, on the reverse strand, counting down.
ATCAAAAAAAGTCGCAGAAAAAATTCAAAAACAACATTTGGAGCACATGAATACGCTCGCGGAAGAAAAGAAAATATGCATCGCTGGACCTTTCGGTCATGATGGACCAGAAAGAGGTATCATTATTTTCAATGCCTATTCTTTGGAAGAAGCGGAAAAACTAGCTAACCAAGATCCTGCAGTCAAGGCAGGTAGACTAACCTTTACCTTGCATCCAATATGGTTGGCAAAAGGATCTGCTTTGTATTGATCCACATAAGTCCATTCCGAAAACTCATAGATGTGTATTCGGAATGGACTTATCACTACTCACCTAACATACAGCCCCTTCATCCCCTAAAGCAATCCCTAGAGAACGTGCTGTCTTTATCAGATAGTGGTCGAGACTTACTGTATTATATACATCCGTTGCTTCTGCTAAGGTCACGGAAGTCATGTCGTTATTTTTGAAAGCCACCATACGGCCAAAAGCCTCTTTTTGAATTAAATCAAAAGCCATCGTGCCCATGGCGCTGGCTAGTATTCTATCAAATGCAATGGGAGTACCACCCCGTTGGGTATGGCCTAAGATAGTAGTTCTGATTTGTGCTTCTATTCCTGAATTTTCCAATTGCGCTCGCAATACATTCCCTATGCCCCCTAATTTTATATGCTCATCTCCTGCATCTTTGGCCGCTTTTCCTATCACAGTGCCGTCAATAGGCTTAGCGCCTTCCGCGATTACAATATTTACAAAGCCAGTACCTCCATCGTATCTACTCTTGATACGATCAACAATATCACAAAAGTTATAGGGTATCTCTGGTAAAAGGCAAATCTCTGCACCCCCTGCAATAGCCGTATGTAAGGCTATCCATCCAGCATCTCTGCCCATCACTTCCATAATCATAATCCGATTGTGAGACTCAGCGGTGGTTACCAATTTATCAAAGGAGTCAGTAGTAATCTGAACCGCCGTATTAAAGCCAAAAGTATAATCCGTGGCAGACAAGTCATTATCGATTGTCTTTGGAACGCCGATGATATTTAAACCATTCTCAAAAAGGGTTTGAGAAATCTTTTGACTGCCGTCTCCCCCGATATTAACTACCGAATCAAAACCTAAGGCATGAATTTTATCTATCAACTCTTTCGAACGATCTACAGTCGTCCAAGTCCCGTCAGGGAGTTGAGTTGGAAAATCTACAGGGTTTCCTTTATTGGTAGTTCTGATAATGGTTCCTCCTTTTACATGGATACCACTGACTGCTGCTTCGTCTAATCTCACAATTCGCTGTGGTTCATGAAGTACACCATTGAAAGCTTCTATGCTTCCCCAGACTTCGTATTCGTCGCCGTTATTTTTTGCTGCTTTGACGATTCCTCTAATGACTGCATTTAGACCAGGGCAGTCTCCCCCACCAGTAGTAACTAGAATCTTTTTCATACCCAAATGTAAGGCAATTTAAGCAGCCTACAAACTCCTAAATCCATCTACATTCCGTTTATCGAATGGAATATTTAAAAAACTAAGGGTTGATGAAGGGCTTACCCTAATATAGAAGCTATAAGTACCTCTAAATGGTTGCCAGCTCAAACCGGTTTCCCAACAGTGTAAATTTCTACTAAAGCTCAAATCTGGGTAGGTCAGTTGTTGAGATGTAAAATCATAACCGATGTTTCCGACACGCATATTCCATTTATCCGTGAGTTGTATACTTCCACTTGTACTTATAGTATGAGTCGCAACTACTAGGGTATCTCTTCCATCCACTATATCTAGATTCAAATTGAGTTGGTGTCTAAAATTGAATCCCTCAAATAATTCCGCAAATGAACCATATCCCTCTCTCTCTGCTTCTTGACTTTGAGAAGATACTCGATCTCCTTTGATTAGGTCCACTATTTTTTTGATAGTGAATGTGGTGCTAAATCCTGCTCTTCCTCCTAAAAAGCGTAATACACTTCCAGTCTCTCTAAACTGAAATCGATTTGTTCTTATACCTGTTTCTTCATCTAGAGCATATGGATCCCAACTTGCTCCTACCGTGATCGTAGTTAAGCCTTTTAATAGCCTGGTTGTCCCGGTCATACTCACTGGCGAAAACTGTAATGAATCCGCAGCTATATTATAAGATCCTCCAAATCTAAGGTTATCAAAAATCTTTATTTTATGAACGGTACTATCTTTTTTGGAAAACACTTTTCCCTCAAATATATTATTTAAGCCGTATGAAATATTGGCTTGTGTACCTGTAGCGTTAGGCGAGCCGAATATACCTCCTTCAAAAATACCATAGGTTTCCTGTTGTTGTTCTCCAAATTCATCTACATAATCCAGGGTTTCAAAATAGCCTCGTTCTTCCGACAAATTATCGGGAGAAAAATTAAAAGAAACAGTTGGTTTTATCAAATGTCGTAGGCCTCTGATAAAACCTTTGTCTCTTGTCCAGATACCGTATATTTGAGTATTGATCGAAACCCCTCCACTGTATTGATTCCAGCGATTGAATCCGAAGTCTTCTACATCCTTAAAATCTCCCGACCTAATCGTATCTGAAGTAACTAGGAAATCTGTACTATCTATTCTGAACATTGTATCAACATCGATTACTTCCTCAATATCATAGAAACGTTCTATTGTTTTTGGCTGCCAGACTTCTCGATACCGAATATTTGGGCTTACACTTAACCATTTTAAAAGTTTGAATGAAGTACTGCTGTTTACACTTTGTTCTATACCAAATTCGATTTCACCCAAAGTTTGCTGCGTAAAGAGCGTCGTATCAGTAGCGGTGACCTGAGATCTAAAACGAGAAGAATAAGTAGCGGATATTTGTTCATACCATTTTTCTTTTCCTTTACGCTGTTTGCGCTTAAATGGAAAAAGGGTTTGCGTTTTAAATTCTGCTGTTGGGAAATTTATAGTCACCTCATTGGATCTAGTATTTTGTGAGTGCCCTGCTGAAGCTGTAAAACTATAGGGTTTCCCAGCGAAAGACTTTGAATAATTAACATTCGAACTTAAGGAGTTTTGAAGTACGGATGAAGCCCCATTGAGATTTAGTGATTCATAACCATTTGTTTGAATATTAACACTCCCCCTCAAGCTTCTAGTGGGATGTGCCCTTTGATCTTGGCTATGTGACCAACGAATAGAAAATGATCTTTCATTTATGGGTACTCCTCTATTTTCACTTCTTCTTTCTGACCAATTCAAATTTAATGAGCCAGTGTATTTGTATATTTTTTTATAATTGGCGGTCAAGTGTAATCCATAGGTACCATTGAAAAAGATATCTCCAGTCAAGGAAGCGTCTAGATTTTCATTTATCGGTGTATAGTAGCCAATATTCTCTAGTCCAAATCCCCATGTAGGAGAGAAAGTATAATTCTGAGGAAAAATCAATCCCGCTGTTCTAGTTTTAGAAATAGGGAAAAATCCAAAAGGCAAAACCAAAGGTGTAGGAATACCCATCAATTCTACATTTGAAGCCCCTACTACAACCACCTTGTCAGGTACGATTTTTTGCTTTTTAGAACGAATACCATAATGAGGTACTGGGTGATCACAAGTGGTAAATAAGGCATCACTACTGTAAACATGGTTGTGCACAATACTACTATCTCCATCTGCCGCTAAAAACTTAGCCTTGGAACCTAATACGTATAAGTCATTATATTGAGATTTTGCGTCGTAAATAATTCCTTTTTGGGATTTGAAATTGTAGCGCATACTCATAGCATCAAAACTCTGATCAGAATTCTTAAACGCTGGAATTTCATTTGGCTTTTGCAGACTATCAAGGGTGTGCTCTGCAAATACCTCATTCTTTTCCCAATCCACGATAATAAATCCAGCTTTCAAATCTAAGTCTTCGAATACCACTGAGGCTGCTCCATATAAATAGATTTTTTTGTCTAAGATATCATAAACAATAGAATCTCGTGCATCATATTCAATCTCTGCTGGAATGGCGTCATCTGATATGGCTACATCTGGAGGTATATTTGAACCATTTGGTATTGATGATGGTATTAGACTATCTTCAGAAACAGATAGTCCATCCAGTAGAAGGCTATCCTGAGTCAATTTCTCTAAAGACAAGGCGATCGAATCTTTACTCAAATCAGTTATATCTATGGAGTCTGGTACTTGGCCCAATAGTATCCCATTTGCACAAAGTAGAATACCTAGACATAATAGCTGCAGTTTACGTGGACTTGATATTTTATGAATATGCTTCATTAAGTAATATATCGCTGCTTTTGTACGTATTATAGTAATTTTTGATTTAGCGGCTCAAATGTAAATTTGATTCCCCAATAAATCGTAAAAATCAAGTGTTAATGCTATAAATTAGCCGAAAGGCTATATATATCGCTTCTTTGGCCTCCTGTTGGAGCTAAATTCTTGCATTAAACCTAGTATTCTCTTATTTTTACCTAAGAGTATTTGTCGATACTCATCTCCAATTACCAAATCTAAGATTGCTTTTAAACCATTGATAGGTAAATGAAATATACCCTAATGATATTGCTTAGCTCTATTTGGTTGTATGCGAATGCATGCCATCATGGAATATGTACGAGCGATATACAGGCTAATCGTTTTATTCATAGCTATGATGGCAATATGACGCCTATTCTTAATCAGATTTATACTTCACATAAGTTATCTGATCAAAATAACCCTTTGGATGTAATTGTTATTGATCCCGGCCATGGAGGAAGAGACAAAGGCTGCTCAGGTGAAAACTCTGTAGAAAAAAGTATTACACTGGATTTGAGCAAACAATTGAAGAAAATAATAGAAAGTCAGCTCCCTGAAATAGAAGTCATATTGACACGAGATAGAGATCAATTCCTTTCCTTGAAAAAGAGAGCCGATATTGCTAATCAATATGCAGCAGACATCTTTATTTCCATTCACTGCAATTATCTTAGGAATGCGAAATACTTTAGAGGATCTGAGATTTTCGTGCTTGGAAGAGACGAGAGCAACAAGGAATCGGAAGAGCTAGCCTTTAGAGAAAACAGCTCAATTGAATTAGAGGAATCCTATAAGGAAAACTATGGCGGCTTCGACCCACTTTCTCCAGAGAGTTACATTCTATTTTCCATGATCCAAAGCCTACATCTAGATAATAGTATATTATTGGCTTCTTTCACTGAAGAACAACTTGTTAATAGCACATCTGTAAAAAGCAAAGGCGTAAAACAAGGCGCATTCGTTGTACTCAAAGAGACTAATATGCCTAGCATCCTCGTGGAAACAGGGTATTTGAGTAATGAAAAAGATGAACGACTTTTGACTACTAAAAAGGGACAAGTCTCTGTTGTAGAAGGGCTTTTCAACGGCATAGTGGCCTATAAACAATTCGTAGAGTAATTCATTTCGAGTATTTACCCTATTTTTCGATTTTAGCTCTTTAGACTTATTTTTACGAAAAGGCATATCTCAATCACCAAATTACTCCTTCTTCATAAGGTATCACCTCCATTTCTGCTTTGAACTTGTTAACTTTTAGGTAAAGTCTATTGTGAACATTCCAAACAGAATTGGTTTGATACCATTTAAGCTTTAGAATGCCGCATACTTTTCGGTATAATTTTCTGATCTCTGCGTTAAAAATACTCCCCGACAGAGGTCGGGACAGGCTGTGATAGCTATGGCTATCAGGCAATCCCACCCGCTAGCGGTTCTCTACTTTGACAAGACCCAACGGGTCTTATCTGCTTCGCACCACTTCGTTCATGCCTTGACCTCAAAAA
>CAYZUW010000130.1:0-10412 GCA_964481325.1 uncultured Saprospiraceae bacterium | reverse complement strand
CGCTTCCGTCCCGACATTCCGCTACACTCCAGTCGGGACTTCGTCTCCTATCGTCGACTCACCCTCTCTATCCCTGACGCAAAAGAATAAATCTAAGTTCATTTTTGGGTCGTTAGAAAACCATCATCGTATGAGATAAGTGCTGGGCTATTTTTTGACTTATTGGTTACTAAATTTTGACTTTTTAAGAGATGTGTAAAGTACATGAAGTGTGTTTGCATTCAATTATATATTGATTTTTTATTTATTTGATCATTTCACTGGGTCACTAGGGTATTTAAAATCTCTTTATTTGCCTCTCCCCTATTTGTCCGATTGAAGTACTTATTGAATTTCACGGACTCGTTTTTAATGTCACATTTATGTTTGAAAGCTTTTTTGCATGAGGGATAGTAATGAATCGACTGGAAGGAGATGTACAAACGAAATGGGCTGGTTAGGTGCGTATGCCTCGTGCAGTACGGAAGCAAAGCGGACTCATGGATAGCCCTACCCACTCTCTAATCACAAACATAATATATTGATTTACATCTATTTAATTGCAAATTAAAATTCGATTTTTAATATATAAACGAGTGGGTCATGCCCAAATCGTCTACAATAAAATAATTGTATTCTCAAAAAAGGAAACACAAGGAATTCTAAATGTAGTATTGCACTGATCGTATATGTAAATTTTACATATGTCACAAATGCATTAAATATCGTATCTCCGCGAATTTTTATTTCATCTAATTACCATTGTAATCTAACAAAACATAACACTTGGCATATTTTTCGAATATAAAAAAACAATATATATAAATCAATCTTTTTTCATTAGCGGGATTATCCCGCTGAAGGATAATGTTCAGTTTTTTAAAAAAAGACTGCGAAATATATACGGCACAAATTTATGATTAGCATTTTTAGAAAAACACAGATTCAATTCTTTGTTTTCATTTCTTTAATTGTACTCTTCTTGATGAGTACATCCAACTTAACCGGCCGCACTGCCGAGTCGGGCAATTTATTGGCTCCCCCAGATCTTACTTGTACGGTGTTTTTTTCAACACAAGAAACTTGTCCTGAAAAAAATGATGGTAGTATAACCGTATCAGCCAGTGGTGGTATTGGTCCGTATGTATACACTTTAGGCTTTAGATCAAATTCAAGTGGAGTATTTGGTAATCTTTCTGCCGGAGATTATGAAATAACAATCAAGGATTTTTTCAATAATGAAGTTACTTGTAATATTGTCACAATCACCGAACCTGACCCTATCACAGTAAACATAGACGAAATAATAAATGAAACATGTAACGATTTTGATAATGGTAGTATACAATTTAGTGCCATAGGTGGTACCCCACCCTATCAATTTGAAAATGGGATAGAAATAAATTCTACTGGGTTTTTTGATAATCTTTCCTCTGGATTTTATAGAGTTACTGTTACAGATGCAAATTCTTGTAGAGGATTTTCAGAACTAGGAGAAGTGGAACAGCCTCTCCCATTAGCTTGTATTGTGCAAGATGTTAATAATGAGACTTGCCCTACAAATGATGATGGAAGCATTTTTGTCCAAGGAATTGGAGGGACAGCACCCTATACCTATATGTTGAATGGCGTAACAAATACTACTGGTCTTTTTGTAAACTTAGATGCTGGACAATATGAGATAAACATATGGGACGCTAACAATTGTCAAAAAACCTGTAATCTTATTACTATCACATCAGGTGATCAGATTCCACCTACTATTTCCTGTCCAGCTCAAGGGTCTGCAGTTTGTGATATCAGTGAAATTCCTACTTTTGCCAATTTAGCAGAATTTATAATTAGTGGAGGAACCGTTAATGATAATTCTGGGATAGATGGAAGTTCTTTTAGGCTAGTGTTGGAGACAGCAGGTAGTACTAATTGTCCACAAACAGTGGCAAGAGTTTATGAAATTAGTGATAACTGTGGAAATACAGCTAGATGCCTTCACTCTGTGATTATCAATGATGATGAAAATCCTACAGCAACCAATCCAACAGAAATAGTAGTTACTTGCATCGATGATGCTCCAGCTCCCTTTACTACCTTTAATCAGTACACGGCAGCAGGTGGAACAGTCACGGATAATTGCGAAGTAAACGAAGCTACTTTTACTTTGGTTTTTGAATCTGTAGATTTTGATCCAGCACAACCAAATTGTGCTGTAAGTCTAAATAGGCTATATTCGATACGCGATGCATGTAACAATACGGTTCAGAGTACCCACGTTATCCGCATTGAGGACAATGTTCTTCCGGTCATGATAATGCCACCAAATGGCAGTGCAAACTGTTCCATATCAGAACAAGCCCCTTTTGACTTTAGTACATTTATTTCTGCTGGAGGCCAAATAACTGATAATTGTCTAATCGACCCAAGTAGTTTCAGATTGGTAAGTGAAACTAGTGATAACGCAACCTGTCCAGAAACTATATCTAGAGTATATCAAATAGAAGATGCATGTGGTAATATTATTGAGGGGACTCATCGAGTATTGATTAATGATGATATCATACCAGCTATAACTTGTCCACCTACCATAAATACCCAATGCGACGTCGGGGATGTTGCTCCTTATTCTAATCTAGCAGCATTTGAAAATGCACTTGGACAAGTTTCGGATAATTGTCAGATAGATAATAGTTCGCTTAGGTTAGTCTCTGAAGTATCTGATAATAATACTTGCCCTGAAATAGTGACGCGTACATATAGTATAGCAGATCTTTGTGGTAATACAAATACTTGTACTCAAAATATTATAATAGGTGATATTACCCCGCCAACACTTGTGTGCCCACCAAGTAAGCAAATAAATTGCAGAATTTCAGACGAACCCATTTATACTACCATACAAGAGTTTATAAATGATGGAGGAGTCGTAAGTGATAATTGTGGTTTTGATTTAGGGAGTATTACTTTGATTTCAGAGATTAAGAATGGTGAAATTTGTCCTGTCGATTATGAACGAATTTATGAAATAAGTGATAACTGTGGTAATAGAACAAGATGTATACATACTATTACTGTAATAGACTCTGAAGCTCCTATTTTATCAAATCTTCCTAGTGATATTACTATTTATTGTGAAAACCCGCCAGATGCTCCGATACTTGATTGTAGTAATACTATATTAAAACCTACTGGGATAAATATCGCTGAAGGAAAACCTACCGTACAAAGTTCAACACGAGCAGCAGGTGGAGCAGCTTCTAGAGCTGTAGATGGAAATACAAATGGAATTTTTAACAATAACTCTGTTACACATACAAACACTGAAGATCAGCCTTGGTGGCAAGTCGATTTGCAAAACGTTGAATATTTAGAACAAATAGTATTGTGGAATAGGACGAATAGTACTGCAAGCTCTCGTTTAGCCGATTTTTATATTCTTATATCTGATACTCCATTTACTTCGGATGATTTAACCACCAACTTAGCAAATCCCAATATAACTAACATTTTCCATCCAGGTGTGATGGGTGTCACGGAAACATTTCTGCCTCCAGCAAACACAACAGGTAGATATATCAGAGTACAGCTATCAGGAAGAAATCCACTCAGTTTAGCTGAGGTACAAGTATTCAACCTCGTGCCAATGGTAATGCCCGGAATGACAACCGAGACTATAGAAAATGTTGCGCTTGGTAAACCAACTCAAGACATCAGTGATCATAATACCATAGTTGGCTTTTCTAATGGAGCCGTAGATGGAAATACATCTGGTGCATTTTTCCCACCTGATGGTTCAGCCACACATACTGACTGGCACTTAGATGCGTGGTGGGAAGTAGATTTGTTAGAGATAGAAGATATTACAGATATTGTAGTATGGGATGATAATGACTGCTGTGCTAATTTAGCGGAATACTTTATCCTTGTATCAGATGTGCCGTTTACTAGCACTAATCTAAATACAACACTTGCGGATCCAAATGTGAGAAGCTACTTCCATCCTGCACCCAATGGCCCTACTGTTACTCACGCAATAAATACAACTGGAAGGTATGTAAGAATACAAAATCTAGCGAGCTCATCAATGGATTTTCGGCCTATTTCATTGTCTGAGGTCCAAGTTTTTGCACGCCAAACTACAACAGAACAGAGTGTTTATTGTGTAATGGATAACTGCACAGACAATGTTGATGTAGAGTTTATTCAAGAAAGTACTCAAACCTTTGACAATAGTTGTTCTTCTGTAATCTACCAAATGACAAGGACTTGGATAGCTACAGATGATTGTGGAAATAGCACATCTCATAGTCAAAATATCAATGTAATATGTGAATGTTGTAGCGACGGAATTGATAATGATGGTAATGGGCAGATAGATGAGGAGGATCCAAATTGTCCTTGCTCGGTTCCTACTTTTAATTTGGACTGTAATGCGAATCAGTTTTATTTTATACCTCCGATGTGGCATTTGGATAGAAATGACGATAGATTTGATGACCCCTCAAGTTTAGCCATTACAACTAGTTTTGGAACAGCCAACTTAAATATAAGAACTGCTGATGGTGTTTCCTATAATCAAAATTTCACCGTCAATCAAGGAGCCCCATTGGAGGTACCACTAACAACCGCCATACTTCAAACAGATGATAATAATCAAATAGAGGACAATGTAGGGTTGATAGTTGAATCAGACCAACCTATTCAAATCGTGTATAGACTAGCGGCAGACCTAAACAAGGCAATGATTACTATAAAGGGTGAGCAGGCTTTGGGTCAAAGGTTCCGTGCTGGTAGCCAAACTGATTTGTGCGGTCGTGGTCCAGCTTGGGATGAGGAAGCTCATTTTATTTCGGTTATGGCAGTAGAGGATAATACTAGTATTACATTTGACTTTGATATCCAAATGGAAGGAATCACTTCACCTCATACAATCACTCTAGACGAAGGAGAAACCTATTTGATAAGGGATGATGATAATAATGAAACTGTTACAGGTGCATTAGTTACCTCTTCACGACCGATAGCAGTGGTGAGTGGATCTAATCATAATCGAAAATGTACGAATAGTGGTAGAGATTCTGGTATTGACCAATTGGTACCTACTTGTGTAGTTGGTTCCGAGTATGTAGTAACAAGAGGAGAAAATGATTCAAATCCGGGAAGGTTCAATTATGCTACCATCGTCGCTGTTTCTTCAAATACTGACATTTTTATTGATGGGGGCACTACTCCGGTAGCCACTTTGGCAAATCCTGGGGATTGGTGGGAATATAGAATACCAGCTCCTGATGGGAGTTCACATTTAATCACCACTTCCCTTCCCACTTATGTTTATCAATTTGGGTCCCTCGAAGGGAATGGAGAACTGGGAATGGCTCTTGCAGCTCCAATAGATGGATGTAGGGGGGATAGGTTTGTCGAATTCACAGAATTTCCTGATTCAGATAGAAATATTGCTACAGTTATTATTCCTAACTCTGGATTAGCGACTCTAGAGTTAAATGGACAACACTATACAAATTTTTCTACAGCAGAAGTTGTACCTGGTCTACCCACTTGGTCGGTGGTTCGTTTTTTAGACGGAGATTTGGGTGCTTATAATCTAATCACGTCCGATGAAAATTTTACGGCTTCTCAATTCGTAGGAAATAGTGGTGGTGGGACCTTTGGATATTTGACAAGTTTCAATGATCAGATTAATATATTTGATCCTGTAGATAGGATACCTACCTTTGAATACTTCGTAGATACTGTTTGTTCGAATCAGCCTTTTGAGCACTGCTTAGATGCAGCGTCTTGCTCGGGTGGAAATAGGATTCAAAATATCATTCAGTCTGCAAATACAGGTGGTCTGCGTATATTTCCAAATAGCTTATGTTTTGAGTACACTGGTCTTCAAGGATATACAGGCTTAGATAATATTACGGTGCAAGTGGCAGATGTAGTAGGTTTTACACAACCGGTTTGCCTTGAGTTTTTCGTTTGTGGTGAAAATCCAAGCATTACTTGTCCAACTGGGGAAACGATTCAGTGCGATATAAGTACTCTAGCACCATATGCAAATTTTAGTGAGTTTATGGCTGCAGGAGGAACTGCAAGTGACGATTGTAATCTAGAGCCCAATACTTTTAGATTAGTATCAGAAATATCCAATGGTCTTACATGTCCAGAGATAATTACCCGAACTTATGGAATAAGTGATGGGTGTGGAAACGAAAGTACCTGTACTCAGATTATTACAATATCAGATACAATCGATCCTGTAGCATCAGATCTGAGCTCAGAAACAGCTATATGTAGCAAAGATGAAGTTCCTCCTATAGGAAACTACGATGCATACTTGGCTGCTGGTGGTACAGCAAGTGATAACTGTGAAATCAATCCTAATGAATTTAGATTATTGTCGGAAGTATCTAATGGGTCTTGTGCAGAAACTGTTACCAGAACTTATATAATTGAGGATTTGTGTGGAAATTCTACTACTGTTCAACAAGAAATTATAATTGATGATACTATTGATCCTACTATTACTTGCCCTCAATTAATCTTAGCGACTTGTGCTATTGATGAGCAACCACCTTATGCTGATTTGGCAGCATTCATTCTTGCGGGGGGGAGTGTAGCTGATAATTGTAATATTGACCAAATGTCATTTCGTCTTGTAGAAGAAGTAGAAAGTGGTACAGTCTGCCCTATTTTAGTCTCCAGAGAATATGAAATAAGCGATGAATGTGGAAACTCAGCAAGATGCACTCAAGAAGTAAGAATACAAGATAATCAGAATCCAATTATAAATTGCCCTGACCCAGTTATTACTGATTGTGCGATAGAGGATATACCTCCGTTTACAAGTATAGCAGAATTTATAACAGCTGGAGGGTCTGTAAGTGATAACTGTGAATTCACTGAGGAAAGTTTTGAGCTTGTTTCTGAACAAAGTAATGGATTCAATTGCCCAAGCATAATCACAAGAGTTTACAGGATATCGGACGTATGTGGAAATGAAGAAACTTGTTCTCACATTATAACAATACAAGATAACACACCCCCAATATTTTCTTGTCCTCCTACTGAATCTGCTGTTTGCAATATAGGAGAGAATCCGCCTTATTTTGATTTTGCCTCATTTGTTAATGCTGGTGGAAATGCAAGTGACAATTGCGGATTGGATGAGGCTTCGTTTTTAATGGTCTTTGAGGATGTAAGTGCTAACACCTGTCCACAGCAAATTACAAGATTTTACCAAATATCAGATTTATGCGGAAATGTTTCTACATGTACCCAAGTAATAGAAGTAAACGATGAAGATCCACCTGAATTATTCTGCCCACCTCTTACTTTAGGAGAATGTTTGATTAGTGAAGTACCAGTATTTCAGAATTTTGACGAATTTACAGCGGCTGGTGGATTTGCAACAGATAATTGCTTTATCAATGAAAATACTTTAATACTTATAGACGAAGTATTTTTAGACGGTGCCTGTCCTCAAACGTATGAACGCACCTACAGTATAGCTGATTTGTGTGGAAATACGAATACTTGTATTCATACCATAAATGTGTGGAAAAATACAGTCAAATGTGAAATCGTAAGTCGAACAAATCCATTGTGCACCAATGCTGCAGATGGTGAAATACGTGTAAACGCATTCGGATGTGGAGATGACTTTATTTTTGATATTGGAACAGAAACAAATACTACAGGTATTTTTGGTGGCCTTACAGAAGGTACCTACAATATAACAGTTACTGATGAAACAGGATGTACTACAGAATGCCAAGAAATTACATTAAGAGACCCAGATCCATTGCAATGCGTATTAGAAAGTTTTGCTGATGAATCATGTACTGGTCTAAATAATGGGGCTATCACAGTTGCAGCCTCAGGGGGTGTTGGAGTATACAGTTACGCATTGAACGGAGAAGTGAATGCAGAAGGACTTTTTCTAAATTTGCCTGCAGGTAATTATACAGTAACAGTTACAGATGAAAATAATTGTACAAGTACATGTTCAGAAATAATTCTTCAAGGTGGTGATGATCGAGACCCTTTGGTAAGTTGTCCTCCAGATACAGATATAAACTGTGATGAAGAGTTGGTGATTTATGGAACTTTAGATGAATTTTTAGCTGCAGGAGGTACGGCTAGTGATGACAAAAATCTAGTCCCGGAGACTTTTACGTTCTCTATAAGTACATCATCAGAAAAATGTCCTGAAGTTATTAGCGTTACCTATAGTATTGAGGACGATTGTGGCAATACTGGTTCTTGTATCCAGACAGTAAGCAGGTTTGATACGGAACCACCAATAATTACTTGTCCTGCGGATGTTACAGCGGTATGTAGCGCAAATGAGGTTCCTATATTTATAGATTTTTCAGAATTCACGACAGCAGGTGGAAGTGCATCTGACAAATGCGATATAGATTTAACAAGTTTTATGCATGTGGGAGACGTTTCTGATGGTTTCAGTTGCCCAACCACAATTACACGTATTTATTCAATAGCTGATATTTGCGGAAATACAAATACTTGTTCTATAGACATAGTAGTCAATGATACTGAAAATCCTATGTTTGTGGATGCACCAGAAGATATAACAGTAGAATGTAACAACATTCCTGATCCTGAAGAAATAATGACTTCTGATAATTGTGATAATGTAAATGCATGTAGAGAAAGTAATGCTATAGCTCAAACGCATGTTGGGGTTGGAAATTCTGCACGTGCACTCTTTGCGCCAAATGGGGATTTTTCAGTGATTGCAAATAGAGATTGGCAAGTTTTGGAACTAGAAAAAATCCTACCACCAGGATCGGTAATTAATATAGTAATAACAAGGCATAACACAAGTGGACGTGTTCAAATTGGTAGTTCTCTTACAAATGATATTGATACAGCTAGTGATTTTATCTTATACGGAAATACAGTTGGTAGTCCAACCTTACAGCAATTTGAAACAATTCAATATATCGTACCTCCAACTGGTGCTCAGTTTTTAACTTTTAGGAGACAGGCTGGTGCAGTAAGATTGGACGGAATTGTTTATACCATATGTGACGAACCTATAGATGTAACTACTTCTTTTGAAGAAGTGGTTGGTACAGGATGTGATTACAATATTACAAGAACTTGGACTATTGAAGATAATTGTGGTAATACGAATGTGCATACTCAAACTATTTTCGTTGAAGATACTACAATTCCTACTTTTGATAATGAACCAGCCGATGAGACTATTAATTGCGAAGTAACTTTCGTAACACCTAGTGTCACTGCTTCAGATAATTGTGATAATAGTGTAGTAGTTGATTTAGTTATTAGTACTACACAAACTTCAGATGGTTCTAGTACCGATTACTGCTATGAAATTACTAATACTTGGACGGCAACGGATAATTGCGGAAATAGCAACATTCATATTCAAACTGTAACAGTTGAGGATAATGATGAACCTATTTTTGATAATGAACCACAAGATCAAACTATTAATTGTACAGATGTCATGCCTGCTCCAGTAGTAACTGCTACTGATAATTGCGATATAAATCCCATAATAGAATTTAGTGAAAGTAGTAATTTATTTGACAGAGACTGTGGTTCGTTTAGGCCACTAGATTTACGAGCTATAACAACTACAAATGCAACAATTACCGATCAAGAAATCATATCAGGTTTAAGCAATGTTGCAACCTTTAGTTCTAGTACAACCAGTAATCATACTAGTACATCGACTATCAGACCAATGGGGCTTGTTAATGGAGATTTAAGATTTAGAAATGAAAGTTCAACTGAAAACTCAGAATATAGATTTGTTTTTGAAAAACCACTTGATGTTCAATTGTCTCAGGCCGAAATAAGTGGAGCTTTTGATCTAAATGAAACGTGGACGATAACAGCCGTAGGTCAAGGTTCTTTTTCTGTTACTAATCCAGTTGTTGATGTAGTTACTCATCTTGGTATAAACTGGAATGACAGAGAACTAGAGAATATATCTGGTATAGGAACAAACCAACTTACTTTTAATCCTAAATTACGCAGTTCGAATGGAAACATAAGTGTTGGTGATTCAGAATGGAAGGTAATAGCTAGAGGCGTAACGGAACTTATACTTAACGTCAATATGGCAAATAATGGGGCTAATGCTACTAGGATTAAGGTGTCAGTAGATTGTGTGCCATTTAACATTAATGAAGATGGTTGCCTGGAAGAAATAACAAGGAAATGGATTGTTACAGATGCTTGTTCTAATCAAGATTCAATAATCCAAACCATTACAGTTGAAGACAATGATGCTCCTACTTTTGATAATACACCAGCTGATCTAACGGTTGAGTGTGATGCAGTACCTGCTACGAATACCGTTACCGCTATGGATAATTGTGATGATGATGTTCAGGTAGATTTAGTGAGCACGACTACGCAAACTAGCGATGGGT
>CAYZUW010000129.1:0-10415 GCA_964481325.1 uncultured Saprospiraceae bacterium | reverse complement strand
TATATGAGCTTTTATATTTCAAGTGGTTGATTCCTGACTATCTATGGCAAATCACAAGTGTTGGGATTGCGGCACAGTTGGCTACTTTTCCAATTGGTCTATATTATTTTCATCATCTTCCGATTAATTTTATATTAACAGGACTATTCGTTGTGCCATTTGCCTTTATCATACTATCTCTAGGGATATCTTTATTTGTTACTCAAGCAATATCAAGCACATTGGCCAGCATTGTCGGCTTTCTATTATACTCAGCGATATGGATCAACAATTCTTTGATTCACCTAGTCTTCTCCCTTCCTACAAATGACTTTGGGTATGTTGTTATTGGAGGACTTGGAGTTGCTTTCATTTATAGTTTATTTTTCCTTGCAGATCAATACCTAAAAACGACAAAATCTATATTTGTTTTTATCAGTTTGGGGATAACGATACTTGCTGTAGTTAATCTATAAGAGTGACTATTAGCTAGTCTCAAACTAGTAATCGTCCAACGGTTTATGAAAAAAACGCGCTCCCTGTAGAAGCGATACGATGCTCCCCAGGAGTACTATGAACGAAGGAGTCCTGACGGATGAGCGAACGAGCGAATACTAAGGACTACTATCGTGAATGTACTACTGGGTTGTGGAGTACAAGCGGATGGCGGGAAAAAGCGCCCAAAAAAAAGACAACAAAAGATGAGTAGACTTAGAAGGCTATTATTTTTCATTTAACCAATCAAAAAATGCATCGACCTCATCTGGATGCTCTAGGCACCACTTGTCTGCGCTGGCATTTGCGCCTTGCAGTATATAATTGCCAAACGTCTCGAAGTGCTCGCTAGAGGTAAGTTTATCAAAAAACGGAATATAAAATTCGGTCCAGATATCTCGGCTCGGAATGTCTAAGTCTCCTAGACTGGCCAGTATTGCTTTCGAATTTGAGATAAACAAAACCTCCTTCGGAACGTCTTTATTTTCTTCAGTTTGCATCGCTGCGGATAAAAGCCCAATCATCAGTTCAGCAGAGGCATAGGGATTATCAGCATTTCCATCAATTACAATATTGATTTGATTAGCATCCACTGGATCTGCAGAAACATCACCACTCAAGCTTTCAGTCAACAGTTTGTACGCATTCAAGGCTCGATCTGATTTCGGTTCCAAGAGCAAGAAGTAATAATTGGGTAATAAAGATTGAATTAGGTTTTCTTTTCTTTTTTGAGCCAATGCTAAATAAAGATGGCTACTTCCGTGCAATTTATTTTGATTGATCGCAGTGATAAATTGATTTGCAGCTTCATCCAACTGCGACAATTTGAAATAATTGATACCTAAATTATAGTTAAGCAGGTAGTGCCCTTTTGTTTCTTTTATTGCTTTATTGAATAGCTTAATAGATGCTTTAGTTTTCCCTTGTTGATCTAGGACGTTTCCTTTTACCATGTAGGCCTCTACTAGATGCTCGGTCTTTTGTTTTATTACTTTATTGGCATGGCTAACCGCCCTTTTGTAATCTTTTTTTTCGGAATAGGTAAGGGCTAATTCGTAGTGCACTAAGGTAGATTTAGAATCGATATCAAGTGCTTCTTCATACTTCGTAATCGCCTTGTCGTACTCTTTTTTATCATGTAGAAATATCCCATCTTGTACAATTTGGTTTATCTTTTCTTCATTGGTTTGGGAGAATAAAGAAGATGAAAAAGCTACAATGAAAATAAAAAGTAATCTTTTTTCCATTGGCTTTAATTTTGTTGGTGTATTTCTTGAGAAAATCATAATCACTCCACTAGTGTCTCAACACTTTTTTGGTGAGCTGGCTACCGTCATTAAATAAAATTCTCAAATAATAGATGCCTGGTATTTCAGGCAAAACGTATAATCCATTTTGAATCGATATAGGTGCGATACGCCCTGAATTATCAGAATAAGTAACTTTCGAGATTTGCTTTTCTGCACGGATCTCAAAACTGCCGTCTATACTTGGGTTCGGAAAAATTTCGACACTTGTTTCCACAAGCTCTTCTGCCGCTAAGGTATTCACAAATAAATCAGCGATGGTATCACTTATCATAAGGACTGGTTCATTATCATTGGCCTCAAACATAGCCTTAAAAGATGTAATCTCGGGTGTGTTCGTGTCTAACATGGGTTGTAACCATCTCGGAGGTAAAGGCTGATAAAAAACAGAGGCATAAACGTTTACAATTCCTGAATAACCTTGTATGGGAATACGGTAATGCACTATATCTGAGCCCGCCCCTTCTCCATCTTGATCCATATTAAAATCTGCGTCTTGTAAAGCACTACCAACAATCATAACCGTATCATAAGTGCTATGGTTTTTAGTAAAGCCTCTTGGCGGTATTCTATTGTCTTTCAGTCCTACGAAAGCTTGTTCTAAGAGAGTCGTAAATTTACCCTCACTATCTCCTGTAACAAATTCGTAAATTTGTACTTTCTTTTCATCATCGATCACGTCATAGTGAGGTTCAAATTCTGGATCAAGATCATTCACTTCCCAACGATTATCGAAAACACCACTTTGAAATAAGGTATCACCAGATTCAGTCACCACTACAAATTGTAATACAGCCCTCCTACTTGGGTAACCTGAAGGAAATTTATGTCCAGCCAGGTTGGTGATTTTTGCTGCAAAAGAAATGGTATCACTTCCTTCTTCGACGAGTGACAAATCAAGCTCTATTGATCTTCTTTGCAACATATCTTTGGTCGCTGCAATGGTTTCTTCAAAGGCTTCATCTGCTGCGTCTATATCCAATAATTCCTTGTTATCCTTCATCAGGTTCAACATAGTAACATTGCCCCCTACCATTTCGTGTAAACCAAATGGAGTACGCCCTTCTAAGAAAGCAAAATTGGCTGAGATGACGATGGAGTCATTTATTTGTGGTAAATGACATGATTGGCACGTCTGCTTTTCTTCTCCTCTTGCATAGCTTGAATTCAGCCATTCGTGATAGGTCGCTTGCTCTGCGAAGAAATTATCCGTTTCGTTGCCTTCTGTGTCAAAGCTATTGGTTATCAAGGTATGGCATCCAGCACAGAGTCCTTCGTCATTGATGTGCTCACTAAACTCAGGCGTAAAGCCTACAAAGTTTGCCATGGGTGCAGCAAAAGGAAATTCATAAGGTCCATACATGATGCGCGTCGTATCATAAATCAACTCCCCTGAGAATAAACTGCCTAAATTCGTTTTAGACATTTGATGACAAGCTCCGCAGCTCACTCCATCTAAGCCTACCGTATCTGCCAATAAATCTGCAAAGCCATACAGTCCTTGTCCTCTTACATGATGCGTAAAATGACCTTGTGGCGCATGACAAGAAGTACACTTATCTTCGGTAGCCGCTTGGTGTTGCGGAAAAGTAGCGACCTCATGACTCACCTTAGCTCGCCAAAATGGGTCTTTGGCAGAATTGGCCATCATACTAGTTTGCCAATCGTCATACACGTTCACGTCGTTTCCCTCCTTATCTATATAGGCATTTCCTAAGGGATCTTTGCCATGACATCCAACACAGGCAGAGCCAACCGGAAAAATCAAAGTGCTATCTATAGTATTGTGGTTGCTGATTAGGTCAAAATAAGATCTTTCTTCTTCTGTATGGAAAAAGGTAGCTTTTTGACTTAGTGGCATAAAAGAGAATATTAGAATCATGAGCATGATTCCACCTCCAACTATATTGATATTTTTATGCCGTGCTATCAAACTTTTATTGGATCAGTGCATGCGATCTCCACGCACTTCAATATTTTTCAAAATCTCTGCCTCATAGTCCAAGAATTCTTGCCATCTCGTTAATGCTTTTTCTTCTCCACCATATTCTTTGGCCAAATCTAAAAACAAGCGATAATGCCCAGCCTCAGAAACCATAAATTTGTGGTAAAAGTCTTTAAGGTGGTCATCTTCTAGATGCAATGACAGTAGCCTGAAACGCTCACAAGACCTTGCCTCTATAAGCGCGTTGATCAACAAGCGATCGATAAATCGCCCTAAGGGGTCTCCTCCTTTTTGTTGGAAAGCAAGCAGCTTATTGACATACTCATCTTTTCTTTGGACTCCGAGTTTGAGTCCTCTACTATCTAGCTCAGCAAGAACCATTCTGAAATGCCCCCATTCTTCTGTAACGATTGGAGCCAATTCTCTGACCATTCTTTCTCTTTCAGGATTCTTTTGAATAAGGGTTATACAGCTGGTAGCAGCCTTTTGTTCGCAGTAAGCATGATCCGTCAAAATATCTTCGAGACTCATTTCAGCTAGGTTTACCCATCTAGGATCAGTTGGTAATTTTAGCCCTAACATTTGCACACTATCCTTATTATCTAATTCTGGCATATACTATTTAATAATGGTTCGGTATTTTTTGGATCATTGCCAAAGCCCAGTTATTTACTTAAACAATTAAGTTGATTTATTAAAAAATCAGTTTCATAGATCGTATAATCTTCATACCCCGTACTCCATACCAAACGAGCTAAATCTATATCCACTTTAGATAAAGTTTTGACATGTTCATTTGGAATTAAGTACTGCGCCTTATAAAGGACCTCCTTTTTTAGTGGATCCAAAAATCCGTTATCCGTTTTATTGTTGTAAAGATTGATGGTGGTACCATCTACTAGCTTTAGAGCTAGAAGACCTTGTTTTTCGATACTCCCGTAGCTTCTTTGGGCTGTTTCAGAAGCAACAGTAACTTCGATACATACAAACTTATACCCACCAGCTACTGCACTCATATAGGCCTCGCATTCTATCATGTCTCCTTCCTCAAAATAGGGTCTCATCTTATCACTTGTAAAAGTGAAGAAGAGGCTCTTGCCCAAGTCTGTTCTTTTTTTGCCACTAAAGCTATCTTTTCCTTGAAAGACAACATTACAATCTGGAATTCCCGCTTTAGCAACATCTGGTTTGCTGCTAGGATAGGCAACTTGATACGCAAGTGATCCAGTCTCTTCGCTCCCAGTAAAACTTCTATCCGTTTTACGATACGCTGAGCTATTCCTTGACTTTGTACGATCCGCTATTTTATCATTTTTAGGTTTTTTCGGTTTTTTATTGGTATTGATTTTTTTGCTCTCCTTTCGCTTATTGCGCGAGTCTGAAACAAGCGACTTTTCATCGTCGAAAACAGGCACTGACTCAAAATCTTTGTTGTACTTATTTGCTAATTTGGTATACGACTTCGCATAAAGATTGGCGTCCTTTCTTAAAATAGCCTCGTAAGCTCGACGTTGCTTGAGCAAAACTTTATTTTGATTCCGCGCCAGTTTAAGTCTCAACTTTGCTTCTTTTCGTTTGGTATCTATAGATTTTAATGTACTCTTACTTAATTTCCTTTTTTTTGCGGTAGCGTACTCTTTATCATACTTCTGTGCAGCGTAATTCGCAATACGTTCTTTTTCATATGCCATACTTTGCTTGTCTCGAATATCTAAAATTTCTTTATTGATAATACGCTTATAATTTTGACTAGCGGTAATTGAAGTATACCCAGATTTATTTTTACTCTTTTTGACATTAGAGTTGGTAGAGGATTTCTTAGTTTTTGGTGCTTTAGCATATCGCTTCCTAGACTTACTATTCTTTCCTTTGTTAGTTTTTGTATTAGGTGCTTTAAATTTGATGCCTTTGTTCTTTGTAGACTTCTTAGTTATTTGATCGTTTGATTTTTTTGTCTTTTTCTTTTTTTCGGCTTCACCTAGTAGAGCGATATCGTTAGGATCATTCTCATCAAAATATCTCCAAGAACCGTCATTATATAAGACGATTTTTTCTCCATTTTGATTATGGCTTATAGTCTGAGCCGCTACAAACTGTGTGCCTGCTATAGTTAAGAACAGGGCAAAAAATACGTATTTAAACATGCTGTTTAAGATATTTGATTTCAATTTTCTATGTTTTATACACACTAATATATAATACTAATGGGTATTCCCTATATATAACGTAAATGTACGTATTTTATCGCTTGCATATTTTACACAATTATAAGTTTATAGCGCTATTGTACCAATATTTGCACACTTAACTGTTTCTTTGTATTCAAAAAAGCTTCAATCCATGGCCTTTACTACCTATACCAAGCTTCTCTTACTTCTCTTGATAGGATCATTCCTCTTCAATTGCCAACCAGACTCTAAACAAAACATGAATAAAGCAGGATTTTCCTACCCACTTACCCATAAGCAAGATACTTTTGATGTATTTCATGGAGAGAAAGTACCTGATCCATACAAGTGGTTGGAAGATGATCGTAGCAAGGAAACCTCAGAATGGGTAAGTACGCAAAATAAACTTACCAATGGGTACATAAGCCAGCTCCCTCAGCGCGAGATTCTTCAAAAACGACTAAAATCATTATGGGCATATGAGAGATACCAGACCCCAACAAAAATAGGTAGTCATTACTACTATCTAAAAAACGATGGTCTTCAAAACCAAGATGTTTTATACAAGCAGGAAGGCCTTGAAGGTGAACCAAGTATAGTTTTAGATCCCAATACCTTTTCCTCAGATGGTACAGCTTCTCTAGGCGCTCTAAATTATAGCCCTAATGGCAAATATCTCGCTTATCAAAAATCAGTTGGAGGATCGGATTGGCATGAAGTCCATGTTTTAGATCTTGCAACAGGGAAAAAACTATCTGACAAAATCGACTGGGTCAAATTTTCCGAAGTGAGTTGGACAGATGAAGGTTTTTATTACTCTAGATATCCTGCTCCTAAAAAAGGAGAAGAGAAAACCAGCTTAGCCAAAAATCAAACGGTCTACTTTCATAAATTAGGCACAGAAAGCTCAAAAGATGAAACCGTTTATTTTGATAGAGCAAATCCTGTACGTGGATTCAATATATACACGACAGAAGATAATACTACTCAGATACTACAAAGCTGGGAAAGCACCAGTGGCAACGCCTTGTCTATCAGATCTTCAAAAACAAAAGGCAAGGACTTTCAGACCATCGTTGCTTCCTTTGAACACGACTATGAATTTATAGGACACTTAGGAGATGAATTATACTTTTTAACCAATGCTAATGCAGCAAATAAAAAAGTCATCCGTCTCCATGCAGCTAAATTGAATAAACCCAATTGGGAAACGGTCGTCAAAGAATCAGAAGATGTAATCGCATCAGCCGCTATTTATGGCGGAAAGCTAGTGCTCAACTATATCCATCAGGCCTCTAGTAAAATCAAGATTTTCGATACTTCTGGAAAACTAGATCAAGAAGTCCAACTTCCTGGAATCGGCACCGTACAATCGATGTCTGGCTCAAAAAAGGAAAAACAGGCATTTCTCGCGTTTGCCTCTTACCTTCAACCCACTTCTATTTATGCTTTAGACCTTGAAAAAGGACAAGTCAATCCTTATAAGATCCCTAAGATAGACTTTGATGCTGACGAGTATATCACCATACAAGAGATTTATACAAGCAAGGATGGCACAGAAATTCCGATGTTCATCTCTCATAAAAAAGAACTAAAGATGGATGGTCAAAGACCTACTATGCTTTATGGATATGGAGGATTTAACATTTCTATCCTACCCAGCTTCAATACATCTCGACTTTCCATGGCTCCTATCATGATGGAGAATGATGGCATCTTTGTAGTCGCCAATATCAGAGGTGGAGGCGAATTTGGGAGCGAATGGCACAAGGCGGGCACCAAAGAAAACAAACAAAACGTCTTCGATGATTTTATCGCGGCTGCCGAGTATTTGATTGAAAAAGGGTACACTTCATCTGACAAATTAGCTGCTTATGGTCGTTCTAACGGAGGTCTACTTATTGGCGCTTGTATGACACAAAGACCAGACTTATTCAAAGTAGCCTTGCCAGCCGTTGGCGTGCTCGATATGTTACATTATGAACAATACACAATTGGTTGGGCATGGGCTAGTGATTATGGATCTGTAAAAGATGAAAAAGCATACCGCTATTTAAAGAAATACTCCCCCGTGCATAACGCTAGTCCGCAAAATTATCCTGCGACTTTAATCACCACAGCAGACCATGATGACAGAGTCGTGCCCGCTCACTCCTTTAAGTTTGCCGCAGCTTTGCAAGAAGTACAGACAGGTGACGCCCCCGTCATGATACGAGTAGGTATCAGTGCAGGGCATGGAGATGGAAAATCTACGGAAGAAAAAATTAGCGAAGCAGCAGATGTTTTATCTTTCACGTTTCACAATTTTGGATTGGATATAAACGAGCAAGTAAAAAATTAAACAAAACACACCTCTTAAAAACTATTAATTCATGATTTTACATCGAGTAGAGGAATTCCAATTGACGGCTGCTATCCATGCGAAGATAAAATCTCTACTCGCTCTGTCCTTTGAGTCATACCCTTCGTATAGAAATTTTTTACATCAAACTCCTAACTTCAGGTATTTGATGTTAGATCATAAAACACTGATTGGTCACATGGCAGTGGACCATCGCATCATACAACTTAATGGAGAAACTATTTCTATTTTTGGAATCACCGATTTGTGTGTGCATCCAGAGTACCAGCATCAGCAGAGTGCGTCGAATATGATTACAGAATTAGAGAGCCTAGCCAAAGCACATAAGGTGGAGGCCATTATGCTCTTCACCAATTTATTTCCACTTTACACCAAACTAGGATTCGAAAAGCAAGCTAACAAATGTCGTTGGTTGATGATTCAAAACAATGTAAGTCTAGGGGTAGCTCGTCGATCTTTAGAAGACTGCCTAATGGTCAAAATGTTGTCTGATAAAAAATGGTCAGATGGCGAAGTAGACTTGCTAGGTCATGTTTTTTAATTTTCTAATTTTTATTTGGGGGTGCCTCTGTGACTCCACCGAAAGCCTTACGCACTCATCCACGCTATCGGATGTCGCACAGAGTCGGGTCATCCATGACTTCGCTCCGCTACGGTCCTTCACCTGCCTATCGGCGAGGCTCGGACTGGGGTGAAAATACCCCATCATTCCTACCCCTCACCCGTAAAAATCAAATCAAATTTTATTTAAAATTCATAAAAAACAATGGAAACATATTACTTTTCCTTTAAACAATGCTATTTTTGAGTTTTGAATTTACTTTAAACTTTTAAACAAAATTATGAGAAACCTTTACATTTTATTTTTTATTTTATTTTCTACAAGCTTTACAAAAGCACAAACTATTACTCCCGATTGGTTATTTGCCATAGGCGATTCGATTCAATCTATCGCAGTTTCCAATATTTCGGATTTTGAAGCACCTACAAGCGGCATTGATCAAGAATGGGATTACTCCACTATTCTTACAGAGATAGACACCTTTACCTTTAACTTTGTTGACCCAAGCACATTATCGACAGTTTCGCAATTTAGAAACGCAGATGTTGCTTTGGAGATACCTGGAGCACAAGAAGTATTTTATAGTACAGGTGGAGATACCTTAAAAATTTTGGGTATTTCTTTACTCGGTGGCCCGTATGGACCTGTTCAGATTAAGTACGACACAGGAAACGAAGAAATTATTGGGTTTGACCAAATGGCTTTTGGAGATACTGTACTCCAAACTATTACAGGAGACCTACTTGTATATGGCGACCCTGTTCAAGCTTTCGAAATAGGTCAGGAACTTAGTTTTGACGGCCTTGGCTCTATACAGCTGCCAAATATTACACTTGATAATTGTGTGAAATTCACGAACACTGTCACTCAAAATGGCGAAGAAACGGCACTAGTGTCAACCATCTATTTTAATAGTTTTAGCAACGCAATTCTTACCTATCAGACTCAAATAGATCCTTATGGTGGACCAGACATCGTTGCAATAACTCAAGGCGTTACTGACAATTTATCCACTTCTACAATTGCGGCGGATGTACTCCAAGCTAAAATCTTCAGTGATAAGTTGAAGAATATATACATCGACATGGATGAAAGTATTGATGCTTCTATACAGATTATTTCTTTAGATGGACGCCCTGTTGAGAATCATCAAATGCATCTATCTACTGGTCGTAATCAACTTACTCTAAATAATAATTATAGTGCTGGGATCTATGTAGTATTTCTAGTTGACAAAAATACAGGCAAGTTTAAGTCTCATAAAATGTATATTGAGAGATAAAGTTTATCTGCTTGGAATAAAAGTAAAAAGCTTAGTGGATGATTTTATCATCCATTAAGCTTTTTTTATTGTAGAGTACTACTTCTACGATATTAATACTCCCATTAATTTTGGTCAAGAAATTATCAAAAATTTATATTGCTTTTACACTGTCATTGTTGCCTCTCTTGAATAGTATAAAAGAGTACACTACAGGTATTATTACAATAATTGTTGTTATCGAAATAAAAATTATAAAACTCCATTGTCTTTCAATAATCATACTCGCAAGTATTATCACAACTCCTCCTACTAGCCATATTATCCCCCCTACTC
>CAYZUW010000128.1:0-10513 GCA_964481325.1 uncultured Saprospiraceae bacterium | reverse complement strand
TATTTGTTCTAACTAGTTGTTTAAAGCTCTTTAGAGAGCCTATATTTGGGTAAATATATTATAGAATATTATAGACCGCCCAAACCATGAATTTTATAATAGATTGAAATAAGCTCGGTTCACCTCCTTATTTAAATAAGCTTGACATGTCAAGTGATAATTTAATAGGGAAACTTTTTGACCCTATGCTTATCAAATCTATATTTTTTAACGATATTAATGCTTTATTTAAACCAATTCGTAAAAACTAATCGACTATGCGAAAATTGTTATTTTTTTCTTTACTGATTTTAGGTGTGATTTTGATGTCCACCGGACTTAATGAACTTCTTGCACAGGGAGCAACTGTTGATTCTACAGGCTTCCAGGCTTTAAAAGAAAAATTCATCGAAGGAGGATGGTCCTTTATGACCTTTGTACTTGTTTGTCTAATCCTCGGGCTAGCTTTCTGTATTGAAAGAATCATCACTTTGAACATAGCTACTACCAATACTGATAAACTTATTGAAAGAATAGACGAGAGTCTAAAATCAAATGATGTTAATGGCGCAATGGAAATTTGCAAGTCTACTTCTGGACCTACAGCTAGTATTCTTTATGAAGGACTACGTAATGCAGATAAAGGACCTGTTGCTGTTGAAAAAGCTATTGTTTCTTATGGTTCTGTTCAAATGGGTCTCTTAGAAAAGGGATTAGTTTGGATTTCACTTTTTATTGCAATTGCTCCCATGCTTGGATTTATGGGAACGGTAATCGGGATGATTGGAGCCTTTGATGAAATCCAAGCAAAAGGAGATATCAGTCCTCAGATTGTTGCCGGAGGTATCAAGGTAGCCTTATTGACTACAGTATTCGGTTTGATTGTTGCGATCATTCTCCAAGTATTCTACAATTACATTGTTAACAAAATTGATGGTATCGTTCTTAATATGGAGGAGGCTTCTATCGCGCTTGTAGATGTAATGGACAGAAACAATATTTTTAAATAATCTAAGCACTCATATATATGTATAATTTTCTAACAAAAAAAGGCCAACTTTTTGCCTTTCTCTTGGGTGCCATTTCTACGATTATTGTAGTAGGTTCTATCCTAGGGAATGCGAATAAAGATAAGCTAGATAACCCAGAAGCTGCTAAAATGGCTGTTGAAATAGCGAACACGGGCATACTCAATACAGGTCTAAATATCACTGTATTGCTGTTTGTTATAGCATTAGGTGCGGCTGTTATCTTTGGATTACTGAACTTGGCAACTAATTTCAAAAGCTCTATTAAGTTCATAGCTGGCTTCGCTGTTATGGTTATTGCTTTCTTTATATTGAAGTCTACAGCGGATCACGAAACTGTGGGTAAGATTGCAGAAACTATGGTAGAGTTTAAAGTTGACGAAGGACTAAGTAAAGGGATTTCTGCAGCGATTAAAGGCACTATCGGTATGGCTATTGTAGCAGTTGGCTCAATGATTATTTTTGAAATAGTTAATATGTTCAAGTAAAAACCAAACTCTATGTTAAAAAGAAAAAAGAATAATAGAGTAAGTAATGAAGTAAACGCAGGGTCAATGGCGGATATCGCCTTTTTGCTTTTAATCTTCTTCTTGGTTACCACTACCATTGATATTGATAAAGGTATCACAGTAAAATTACCACCTTGGTCTAATGAAGAAGTGGATCCTACTAAGCTAAACAAGCGAAACGTATTCTCTGTATTGGTTAATGCAGATAATCAACTTCTTGTAAGAGGAGAGCTGGCAGAAGTAGAGGAACTCAGAGAAAGAACTAAGGAGTTTATTGTAAATCCTGAGAAAAGAGAAGATTTGGCCGAAAAGCCTACCAAAGCTATTATTTCTTTAAAGAATGATAGAGGTACTTCATACGAAACATACATACAAGTTTATAATGAACTGAAAGCAGCTTATAATGAACTATGGACAACAAAATTAAATACATTGCCTGGATACTCAGACGCAATATTTAATAGTGATTTGCCATTAGAAATAAGACGACAAGTCAGAGCAGAGATACCTTTTGTATTATCTGAAGCTGAACCTACAAACTTTGGAGAAGAGTAAAGAGAATTTTTTGAAAGTTTAAAAATCTAAGAGATGTCAAAATTTACTAAAAAAAGAGGCAAAGCCTCACCCGCTATATCAACTGCGTCACTACCTGATATCATCTTTATGTTATTATTCTTCTTCATGGTAGTAACAGTGATGAGGTCATCAGATAGATTGGTAGACGTAATCGTTCCAGAAGCTACAGAGTTGACTAAGTTAGAGAAGAAATCTTTGGTTAATCAAATTTATATAGGAAAACCAAAGGAGCAATATAGAGACATCTATGGTACCTCTCCTCGTATTCAACTGAATGATAAAATAAGTGATGAGGATGATATTCCGATTTTCTTGGAAAAGCATAAAATTAAAGTACCTGAAAATCAACGTGGAAAAATAACTTCTTCGCTTAGAGTCGATGGCGAAGTTACCATGGGAATTGTGCAGGATGTTAAAACTGCCCTCAGAAAAGCCAATCAATTGAAAATAAACTATTCTACTAGGCCTAGTGCCAAATAATAGTAAGGTAGTTAAAGAAATAAAAAAGCGAATCATGGATACATGATTCGCTTTTTTTATTGCCGATCAACATTTTTTAGTCTACCTCAATCTATCCGAAGATCTAACTAATTCACTATCTTTTTTGATGCCACGTCCTGCCAAAGCACTAAAAATGATTCCTAATACAGGAGACAATATCCCAAACTCACCACTGACTTCAGAGTTTGCAGTAATGAGTTGGTAATCTATATAGAAGAAAACACCCATTAGAATCAGTATAAGGATACTCATCACTAATGTGAGTCTGGACAGGGTTAATTGTAATGTTCTATTCTTAAAAAGAAAGATAGCCGCTATACTAGCCAAAATCCCAATTATAGCCAAAATAGAGAAGATGATGTGATCTTGAATATTGAATATGCCGTCGCCTAACATATTTACTTCCGATTGCTGCACAAGGTCTTGCGTACCGCTAACTGTAAAAAAAGACATAATAGGGGCAAATAATAAGCCTAGTACTACGGCGGCGAGGATAAGGAAAATGGTCTGAATACGTTGCCACATAAATTTTAATATTTTGGACAAAGATAGTTTACTCCAGCTTTATTAAAAAAGATTTTGCATGCTTGATAATCATGATTAATATTTACTTTCGTTTTATGTACTCTGTTCAACCAAGCTATTGGGAAAAAACAAGTTTTTTAGATAATATCGATATCGCCATTATTGGGGCAGGTATTGTAGGGGTTTCCGCTGCCATCTATGCTAAGAGAAAATATCCTAATAACAAGGTTGTCATTTTTGATAGAGGATTCATTGGCAGTGGAGCAAGTACAAAGAATGCGGGATTCGCCTGTTTTGGCAGCATTTCTGAGCTAATGGATGATTTGCAGCATAGTAGCGAAGCAGAGGTTTTTGAGCTCTTAGGGCAAAGGTATGAGGGCTTAGTACATCTTTTAGAATTGGTCGGACAAGATGTTTTAGAGTATAGCCCCTGTGGAGGATATGAACTCTTTAGACAAGAAGAGGGAAGCTTTGCTCAAGAATGTATGGATCAGATTCCTTATTTTAATAATAGAGTTCGTTCTATCACGGGATTGGATGAGACCTACACCATAGATGCAAAAAAGGTTAAGGACAGTGGATTTAGTAATATCACTACCTGTATTGCTAATCGAGCAGAAGGAAAACTGCATCCTGGAAAAATGATGCAAGCATTATATGCAAAGGCTAAATCACTTGGGGTAGTCTTCTTTAATGGAGCAGAAGTGAGCGAAATTACTGAATCTAAAGATGGAGCTCTGCTTACCTTAGCCAATGGTTGGCCCATTCAGGTTAGTGAATTAATCGTTGCAAATAATGGCTTTGCCAAAAAACTATTGCCCGATCTAGAATTAAAATCCGTAAGAAATCAAGTGATGGTTACTTCTAAAATAAAGAATCTCCAAACAGATGGAACTTTTCACTTATATAAAGGCTATTTCTACTTTAGAAATATCGATTCTCGAATCCTTATTGGTGGAGGTAGGCATATAGACCTTGAAGGAGAAACAACCAATTCATTTGGAAACAACACTATAATTGAGAATGCTTTATTGGAGATGTTAGACTCTGTTATTTTGCCTAATATCATCTATACCATAGAAAATAAATGGAGTGGTATATTAGGCGTTGGCGCCTCCAAGCAACCAATTTGTAAAAAATATTCGAAGCATATTACCCTTGCCGTACGCTTAGGCGGTATGGGTGTTGCTTTAGGAAGTTTGCTTGGTAAGAACGCAGTTAATCACATATAAAATTAAAAATTGCAGCACATTAAATCACTTGTTTCTTTTCTTATTTTCTATGTCACATTTTCAATAAGTTTGGCCAATGCCCAAATAATTTCACCTCCGATACAGGATACAAGCAAAATAACTAAAGTAAAAATTAATTTTTCAGATTTTGCAGAAGGGTTTAATGAAAACGGTCAAGATGTAAGGAAACTCCTAGGAAATGTAGTACTACGCCAAGACAGTGTTTTTCTTTCTTGTGATACTGCCATTGTAGATGTCACTGCCAATAATGTAACAGCGACAGGAGATGTGCTTATTCAGCAAGGAGACAGCTTGAATGTGTTCTCTGATTCCTTGTTTTATAACGGAAATAAAAAAGTCGCTAATTTATACAAGCAAGTAGTTTTGGAAAGTAACAAGCAAAAACTCTTCACGGATTTTTTAACCTATAATCTAAATACAAAAGCAGCCACTTATACAGATGGTGCTATATTGACAGACGGAGAAACGCAATTAAAAAGTAAAATTGGATACTACTATCTAGACACCGATCAAGCTTATTTTAAGGAGGACGTTACTATAGTGGACGAAGATTTTGAATTAAGGGCCGATACACTGGCTTTCAATACCAAAAGCAAGGTGGCTACCTTTTTAGGTCCCACAAGAATCGACCAAGGGGAGTCAAAAATTTATTGCGAAGCAGGGTATTACGATATAACAAATGAAAAGGCTGAATTTCGCCAAAATGCTCAGTATTTGAAGGGAACCCAAACTGCGATTGCCGATTTGATGATATATGACGGTAAGAAAGACGAAGTTGTTCTAGAGGGGGATGCCTCTTTCGTAGATAGGGATACAAAAGCAAAAGCAGATAAAATTATATTTAATCAGAAAACAAACGAAACTACCTTGATAGGTAATGCATTCTACGAAGATGATGAGCAATCCATAAAAGCGGATGTAATCGTATATAATGAAGAAACCAAAAAAATAGTTACCAATGGAAATGCTATATTGATAAACCCTCCTCAGTATTTAGAGGCCGAAAATATTGA
Organism: uncultured Saprospiraceae bacterium; assembly: GCA_964481325.1. Lineage (GTDB taxonomy): Bacteria > Bacteroidota > Bacteroidia > Chitinophagales > Saprospiraceae > JALZVN01. The sequence continues at coordinate 5,129 of CAYZUW010000128.1, read as the reverse complement.
CTTCGATGAAGCAACTGGTGTTGGTATAGCGACTGGAAATGTATTTTGGCAAGATAGCGCTCAGCAGATAATCATCCGCTGTGATAAAGCAGACTATATCAAAGACCAGGATTATCTGAAAGCCTACGGCGAGCGAACGCTAATGATTTCTATTTTAGATGGAGACTCCTTGTTTTTGACTACGGATACATTAGAGTATTCTAGAGACGAAAATTTTGAGATAGATAGTGCAAAGCAATTTATCGCTTTCAACGATGTAAGAATGTTGAAAAGTGATTTTCAGGCTGTCTGTGATTCGTTGGTTTTTACGCAAACGGATTCGACATTTTATTTCTACGATGACCCAGTAATCTGGTCTGATACGACTCAATTTAGCGCCGATTCCATTCGAATGAAAATGTCTGACGGGAAGCTAGATTCTATATTTTTAGTAGAAAAAAGTTTTATAATAAATTCGCCAGATAATTATTTTTACAATCAAATTAAAGGAAGAGATATTATAGCTTTGTTTGACAATAATGAAGTATATGAGATGGATGTATATGGCAATGCTGAATCTGTCTATTACTTGATTGATGATAATGGTGCATATGTAGCAGTCAATAAAACGGTTTGCAGCGATATGGTTGTTGATTTTGGAGATAACAAAGTAGAAAAAATTAAGTGCTTTCCGAACCCCAAGGCCAATTTGGTACCTATGCGGCAAGCTAATCATGATGAAATAAAATTGGAGGGCTTTAATTGGATAATTGAAAGACGACCTTTAGTACTTAAAGATTTATTTTAGAACTATGTTTAAGAATTATTTTAGCATTTGGATAATTTGCCTTTTTTGGTGTTTGAATGGTTTTGCCCAGGAGGATAAAAATTTGCTTAGTGATGGAATCGCTGCATATGAAGCTAAGTCATATGACGATGCAATAAAGCAATATGAACAAATTTTAAAACAAGGAAATCACTCGATTGCTTTATATAACAATTTAGCAAGCTCCTATTATCAGAAAGGAAATTTTGCTTTTGCAGTCTTGTACTATGAGAAAGGTTTGAAATTGGACCCGTTTAATAAATCTATACTTTTCAATCTAAATTTGACAAAAGAGGCATTGGATAATGACATCGTAATAATTCCAGAGTTTTTTTTAAGTAAAATGTGGAAGTATGTATATTCTCGGCTTAGTTCCAATACTTGGTTTGTGCTTAGCCTTATTAGTTTATGTGCTTGTGTATATGCTTTAGGACTGTGGCTGCTCCGAACGGACAGACAGGTCAAAAAAAGAGGATTTTTAGCAGGAAATGTATTTTTACTTATCTCTATTCTAGCTTTCTTTCTTAGTCAGTCCCGAGCAAATTTTCAATATACTAGCAATACGGCTATCGTTCTACCTTCGAAAACGCCACTAAAGTCCGCTCCAGAAAAAGCCAATGAGCCTATTATGACACTTGAGCCGGGTGTAAAGCTTCTTATTTTAGATCAGATAGGGGAGTATAAAAAGGTAAAGCTGGAAAATGGACAACAAGGTTGGGTATTAAAAGGTAGCTATTTGCCTATCTAATAGCAATTATAATTAATCTATACTGAGATTCTTGCGATAGCGATGGGAATGATGGCTCCTTAGAGCCAGTCCGCAGGACCGAAGCGCAGCGAAGTCATGGACAGCGCGGACCGTAGGTATCGCCCAAAAAAATATGGAAAACATATACGTACATTTTCTTGCCTCAGGAATTGTATATATAGCGCGGTTATAAAATCGGGATAATGTGGAGCTGATACTAGCCTAGTAAAGGCATATATCTATGCTATTTTAGGCCGTTAATTTGACTAGAAACATAAATATTATCTGGTTTAATATATAAGTCATTCATAATCTTATCAAAATTAAAAAAGCCGCACTCTAAAGAGCACGGCCCAACAAAAATATAAAGCTATGAAAACTAAAACTATTGTAAATATAGCGAAAATTATTCTTCTTCAGAAGAATTTTTTGTCGCTGCAGGATCTACTCCACCGTCCAAGTAATCTTGGTATTCTTTGAGTTCGTCCCACTTTCCTTCAGCAGCTAAACCAGCCTGCTTAGGCCAGGTAGAAGGATCATGCATTTTATATCGAGATCCCGCTGCTACAAGTATTTCCTTAATTTTGCTAACATCAGTAGAAGCTAATTCAGCCCAAGTCTTGATTCCTCCAGCTACCAAAAGCTCAGAGATTTTAGGACCTACACCTTCCACGATTTTGTGATCGTCTGGTAAATACTTCTTGCCATCAAAAGAAATCTTATCTCCACTTGCCGCTTTCTTAGTTGCTGGAGGTGGAGCCACAGGAGCTGCTTGCTCAGCTGGTGCAGAAGGCGCTTTTGCCTCTACTACTGGCTTTGCTTCAGAAACGATAGGTGCTATAGGCGCCTTTTTTTCTTTCTTTTCCTTTACTGGCTTTGCAGGAACTAGTGCTTCACCATCGCCTAAAGGGATGATGCTAACAAACGTTCTGTTCTTTCTTCTTTTATTGAAAGCTACACGACCGTCGATTCCAGCGTGTAATGTATGGTCTCTACCAAGGTACGTGTTTTCACCAGCGTGAAATCTAGTTCCTCTCTGACGTACAATGATGTTTCCGGCTCTAGCCAATTGGCCGCCGAAGAGTTTTATACCTAGACGTTTCGCATTACTGTCACGTCCGTTATCCGTACTACCTACCCCTTTTTTATGTGCCATCGTTAAATGTTTTTTTGGATTAACCTGCTATGCTGTCAATCTTGATTTTAGTAAAATGTTGTCTGTGACCGTTTTTGACACGGTATCCTTTACGCCTCTTCTTCTTAAAGACGACCACTTTCTTGCCTTTTTCATGGCCAAGAACAGTAGCTTTAACGGATGCACCTGATAAAACAGGCTTTCCAATCTTGGCGTTTGAGTCACCACCGATCAAGTGTACTTGATCAAATGTAACACTGTCGCCTTCTTCGGCAGATAACTGGTGGACGAAGATCTGCTGACCTTCCTCGACTTTGAATTGCTGACCAGCTATTGTCAATATTGCAAACATAGTATTAGGTTTTATTTTAAAATGGCTGCAAATATACAATATAAAATCAATAAAAGCGAGGCTAAATCAAGTCTTTGAGCCTAAATTCGGTTTTAATGATTTGATCTTCTCTTCGGATCTTAATTTTTACTTTTTTGCCCGTTTTTGCCCGTAAAATGCGATTTATAGCGTTAAATGAGAGTAAAGCATTGGGCAAACGGTTTATTTTTTGGATGACGTCTCCAACTTGCACCCCAGCTAGGTCAGCTGGGGAGCCCTCAAGTACGGAATTTACGTAATATGTCTTGTCATTCAGGCCAATAGATATAAAATTTATACCACTTTTATCGAAGGAAAACTCCCTTTTCCATCGCCTAGCAGGCTTTATGTGCAGCTCTTGTTCTGGATAATTGAGAATAACTGAAAATCTATCCAAAATATAGTTACCGATTATGCCATTTCTAGACACAAATTGGTTGAGCGTATCCATGGGGACTTCTTGAAAACGGCATATGACCCCATCTAATTTGAATTTACCAATTTTGACGGAACCAACTCTTCCTAAATATCCCTGTAAGTTGCCACCGAGTCCAAATCCGACGTTGCCAGGAATTATATTGTCCGGTAAAATCAAACTTTCATCAGAGTTGGTGTCCAGCAGGAGTGCCGTAGAAGCACCAGTATCAATCAATAATTTGGTATCTATGACGCTATTGTTTGAAAGTTTGGTTTCAACCACTACATAAGGCTTTGATTTTTGTATCGCCATGTCTATCTCCGTGTAACCATTGTATTTTATTTTCTTTGAATCAGATCTATATAGGCTTAATACTTCCCGCTTGTAATCAATTTTTAGGATATGTTGCCTAAACATGTCAGCTCCTAATACGCCATGAATATCAAGTCCTGTAATCCGCTGAAAATCAAAATAATCTTCTTCAAGAACAAGTATGTCTTGGTGTGGTGCCTTTAGATTAGCGACAGAAAGATGCACCGATTTTACCAAATGGGCATACAACACTGTACTGAGATCAGCACCATACACTTCAAAAGTTCTTCCGTAGGGGAGATCGAAAAGAGAAACTATTTCTTTTTTCGCAATGATCGTATTACCAGCACCCGTGTCAACAATAAATTTTAATGGAAAGGTTTGGTTGAATATGACCTCTACTACTATAAAGCCATTGACGTATTCAAAAGGAATAGTTTCATAGTTTGACTTGCTGTTGAACTCAAATCCAAATGACTGAGAATGAACAATTAATGGAGTTGTGATGACCCAAAAACAGATACAATAAACTAGGAGCCGCGATAATATTGAGTCTTTCAAAAAGTAAATGCTTTACGATTTTTGGATTTAGTGAAGGTACGTAGATTGAAGGGCATTTCGGTATACAATTTAGAACATTTTAAAGATACCTAATCTAGAACTTGGGAGAAAAACTAGAGTTATACTATACCCTTTTATTTGGGAGCACCGCCATCCGAAGAAAATCGGAGGCGGCAGGCTATCCATTATATGCTTCGCATGCCATTTCTATCCTTTGCTTCTACGCGGCTCCGCCTTGTCGAGCTCCAGCTGTACGCTTCCGCGAAAAAATAGCTCGAAATTCAATAAGAGCAAATCAATATTAAATCCAATCAGCGAATTATAATCTTTGATTTATGACTTGATGTTGAGTTACTCACTTCCAGAATATAGAAACCCGCTTCTGAACCTGTATAATTAAAGTTCAAATCATTTTCATCGGGATTAGGCACTAATACTTGGTTGAAAACTTGAACTCCATTTATAGTGTATAATTTCAATGTATGAGGAACAATAGAAAAACCCTCAACACTTCGGATATTTATATTGCCATCTGAAGGATTCGGAAAAATTTCTAGATTTTCTAATTTCGGACTAGATGCAATGCTTTTGTCTTTAAAATCTAGAGCCTCATCCATCCACAAAATTCTTTGACAAATAAAAGTGTTCAAATAATCCAGTTCATCTTGATAGGTATTGCCCGCTGACCAATCGAATACATTAGGTTCTTCTAAAATTTGCCATTTTGCAAAATTTCGTTTAGCAGGGCCTTCAAGCTTTAAATGCCAGTCATTTATTTGT